>NZ_JACUUE010000191.1 GCF_014859475.1 Rhodoferax sp. | reverse complement strand
AGCCCAGCACCACACAAGCCCGTTCGTCTTGCAGCAGCACCACGGCAGGGAGCAGTGCGTCGTTCAATTTGGCCAGCGGCGTCTTGACCAGTTGGCTGCTCAAATGCGCGCGCAGCGCCGCACGCGCAAACAGGCTGGGGGTGAGGCGGGCGTGTTCGGCTGGCAGGCCTGACATCAAGGCGTCGCGGCTGGCCGCCTCACCATGGGTGCGGGCGATGATTTGCAGGCAGGCCAGCAACTCGTCAACTGCCGTCTGCGGGACCGCTGCCACACCTGACGCTTCCGAATTCGGCATGAATATCCCTAAATTAAGATAACTGGTTGTCGGATCAGTGTATCAAATACAGCCACCTTTGGAGCCGTAAACTCGGCAACAAGTCATCGTCAGAACTTGCCTTGTCAACAAAAAACCCGATCCTTTGAAGATCGGGTTTTAAATACCTGGATCGCCACGCTTCGCTCGCGAAGACGATCCGGCCTTGCGCTCTGAAGCGCTTATTTCTTTTGGCGGAATTTGCGCAAGGCAGCAATCTGAGCCGCCATAACGGCCAGCTCGGCAGCCGCGCGGGCCAGGTCGAGGTCGGTCTTGGCGTTTTTCATAGCATCTTCTGCCGCCCGCTTGGCTTCGTTGGCCTTTTCGTCGTCGAGGTCTTTGCCGCGCACGGCGGTGTCGGACAACACGGTAACGCAGTCGGGTTGCACTTCGAGAATGCCACCGGCCACAAAGACGAACTCTTCGCCACCGTCAGCCAGCTGGATGCGCACCGAACCCGCCTTGATGCGGGTGATCAGCGGTGTGTGGCGCGGGTAGATGCCCAGTTCGCCCGCCTCACCAGGCAGCGCGACAAAACGCGCCTCACCCGAGAAGATGGACTCTTCGGCACTCACCACATCAACGTGAATAGTGTTCATTTATTTTCCTGGTCTGTCGGGGACAGCGCTAACGCCCTGTCCCGCATGGTGTTCACATTTTCTTGGCTTTTTCGAAGGCTTCGTCAATGGTGCCGACCATGTAGAAGGCCTGCTCTGGCAGGTGATCGCACTCGCCGGCCACGATCATCTTGAAGCCGCGGATGGTTTCAGCCAGCGACACGTACTTGCCGGGCGTGCCAGTGAACACTTCAGCGACGTGGAACGGCTGCGACAGGAAACGCTGGATTTTGCGGGCGCGTGCCACGGTCAGCTTGTCTTCAGGGGCGAGTTCGTCCATGCCCAGAATGGCAATGATGTCGCGCAGCTCTTTGTAGCGCTGCAGCGTGCCTTGCACGGCGCGGGCGGTTTCGTAATGGTCCAGGCCGACCACGTTGGGGTCGAGCTGGCGACTGGTAGAGTCCAGCGGATCGACAGCGGGGTAAATACCCAGCGAGGCGATGTCACGACTTAGCACCACGGTGGAGTCCAGGTGGGCGAAGGTGGTGGCAGGCGATGGGTCGGTCAAGTCATCGGCAGGCACGTAAACGGCTTGAATTGACGTGATGGAACCCACTTTGGTGGAGGTAATGCGCTCTTGCAGACGGCCCATTTCTTCGGCCAGCGTGGGCTGGTAACCCACGGCAGAAGGCATACGACCCAGCAAAGCCGACACTTCGGTGCCGGCCAGCGTAAAGCGGTAAATGTTGTCCACGAAGAACAGCACGTCCTTGCCTTCGTCACGGAACGATTCGGCAATGGTCAGGCCGGTCAGGGCCACGCGCAGACGGTTGCCCGGGGGCTCGTTCATCTGGCCATAGACCATCGACACTTTGGAGTCTTCGAGCTTCTCGAGGTTCACCACCCCGGAGTCGGCCATCTCGTGATAGAAGTCGTTACCTTCACGGGTGCGCTCACCCACACCGGCAAACACCGACAGGCCGCTGTGCGCCTTGGCGATGTTATTGATGAGTTCCATCATGTTCACGGTCTTGCCCACACCAGCACCACCGAACAGACCCACCTTGCCGCCCTTGGCAAACGGGCACACCAGGTCGATCACCTTGATGCCGGTTTCCAGCAGCTCTTGCGACGGGCTGAGCTCGTCATAGACCGGCGCCTTGCGGTGGATGGAGGCCAGTTGCGTGGTGTTGACCGGGCCGCGCTCGTCGATCGGGTTGCCCAGCACGTCCATGATGCGGCCCAGCGTGGCGGTACCGACCGGCACTGAAATCGGGTTGCCGGTGTTGGACACCATCAGGCCACGACGCAAGCCGTCAGATGAACCCAGCGCAATGGTGCGGACAATGCCGTCGCCGAGCTGCTGCTGCACTTCGAGCGTGAGGGCCGAGCCTTCGAGCTTGAGCGCGTCATAGATGTGCGGCATGTGCTCGCGCGGAAACTCCACGTCAACCACAGCGCCAATGCACTGAACAATCTTGCCTTGAACGCCGGCGTTCGTATTTGTGTTTTCCTGAGCCATTTGGTTCTGCTCCAATAAATTTGAATCTTGCTGCTAACTGAGGCTTAGCCGCTGATGGCGGCTGCACCGGAGACGATTTCGGACAACTCTTTGGTGATGGCGGCCTGGCGGGTCTTGTTATAGATCAGCTTGAGCTCGCCGATCACGTTGCCGGCGTTGTCGGTGGCGGCCTTCATGGCCACCATGCGGGCGGCGTGCTCTGAGGCCATGTTCTCGGCCACAGCCTGAAACACCAGCGCCTCAACGTAGCGCACCAGCAGGTCGTCAATGACGGCCTGGGCATCGGGCTCGTAGATGTAGTCCCAGCCGTGCTTTTGGCCAGTGGTGGCCTCGCTGGCTTTCGCGTCCACCTGCATTTGCAAGGCCGACAGCGGCAGCAATTGCTCCATCACCACCTCTTGCTTCATCGTGTTGATGAAACGGGTGTAAGACAGAAAAACCGCGTTGACTTCACCTTTGGCGTAAGCATCGAGCAACACTTTGACCGGGCCGATCAGCCGCTCCAGATGCGGCCGGTCGCCCAACTGTGTCACATGAGCCACCACATTGGCGCCAATGCGATTCAGAAAACCCAGCCCCTTGTTGCCAATGGCGACCGCTTGCGTGGTCATGCCGTCATTCTTGATGTCACGCAGCTTGTTGGTCACACTGCGCAGCACGTTGGTGTTGAGGCCGCCGCACAAGCCCTTGTCGGTGCTGACCACGATCATGCCCACCACCTTGGCGTCGTTGCGTTTCATGAACGCGTGCACATACTCCGGGTTGGCTTGACCGAGGTGCGCCGCAATGTTGCGCACTTTTTCGGAATACGGCCGGGCCGAACGCATGCGCTCCTGAGCCTTGCGCATTTTGGAGACGGAAATCATCTCCATGGCTTTGGTGATCTTCTTCGTGCTTTCGAAGTTGCCGATCTTGCCGCGTATTTCCTTGCCAGTTGCCATATCAGTCTCCTTGTCTGTTGCAGGTGACCTTAAGCAAACGACTTCTTGAAGTCGGCGATGGCGGTGTTGAGCTCGGCTTCAGCGTCCTTGTCCATGGCGCGCTCGGCTTCGAGTTTGGCCAGCAGGGTTGCCTTTTTGTCTTTCAGGTAGGCATGCAGGCCGTGCTCGAAAGCCAACACCTTGTTGACATCGATGTCATCCACATAACCCTTGTTGACGGCGAACAGCGTGGCGCCCATCAGCGAGATGGGCAGCGGGCTGTACTGCGCCTGCTTGAGCAGTTCGGTCACGCGGGCACCGCGGTCGAGCTGCTTGCGGGTGGCTTCGTCAAGGTCGGAGGCGAACTGCGCAAAGGCAGCCAGCTCGCGGTACTGGGCAAGGTCGGTACGAATGCCGCCCGACAGCGCCTTGATGAGCTTGGTTTGGGCCGCGCCACCCACGCGTGACACCGAAATACCGGCGTTGATGGCAGGGCGGATACCGGCGTTGAACAGGCTTGTTTCCAGAAAGATCTGGCCGTCAGTGATGGAAATCACGTTGGTCGGCACGAACGCGGACACGTCGCCGGCTTGCGTTTCGATGATTGGCAGCGCGGTGAGTGAGCCGGTCTTGCCCTTGACTTCGCCCTTGGTGAAGTCTTCGACATATTTGGCGTTGACACGGGCAGCACGCTCAAGCAGACGGCTGTGCAGGTAAAACACGTCGCCGGGGTAGGCTTCGCGGCCTGGCGGGCGACGCAACAGCAAAGAGACCTGGCGGTAAGCCACGGCCTGCTTGGAGAGGTCGTCATAAACAATCATGGCGTCTTCGCCACGGTCGCGGAAGTATTCGCCCATCGAACAGCCCGAGTAGGCGGCGACATATTGCAGGGCAGCCGACTCGGATGCCGTAGCGGCCACCACGATGGTGTATTCCATCGCACCGGCTTGCTCCAGCGAGCGCACCACGTTTTTCACGCTGGAGGCCTTTTGGCCGATCGCAACGTAAACGCAGGTCATGTTTTGACCCTTCTGGTTGATGATGGCGTCGATGGCCACGGCCGTTTTGCCGGTCTGGCGGTCGCCGATGATCAGTTCGCGCTGACCGCGGCCAACCGGCACCATCGAGTCGATCGACTTGAGACCGGTCTGCATGGGCTGGCTGACCGATTCGCGGGCAATCACGCCGGGCGCAACTTTTTCGATCACGTCGGTCATTTTGGCGTTGATCGGGCCCTTGCCGTCAATCGGTTGACCCAGGGCATTGACCACGCGGCCCTTGAGCTCAGGACCCACCGGCACTTCCAGAATACGGCCGGTGCACTTGACCGTGTCGCCTTCTGAGATGTGCTCATAAGCGCCCAGAATCACGGAACCCACCGAATCGCGCTCAAGGTTGAGCGCCAGGCCGTAGCTGGGCTGACCCTCGGCGTCGGCCGGGAATTCGAGCATTTCGCCCTGCATCACGTCAGACAAGCCGTGGATGCGGCAAATGCCGTCGGTCACCGTCACAACTGTGCCCTGATTGCGGACATCTGCCGTGGCAGACAAGCCTTCGATACGGCTCTTGATCAGTTCAGAAATTTCTGCGGGATTGAGTTGCATGACTCTTTCCT
>NZ_JACUUE010000190.1 GCF_014859475.1 Rhodoferax sp. | reverse complement strand
TGTGCGGTATCGGGCCGGATACGGGGGGCTCGCAGTGACGATGTCTCTGTTCAAGAAAAGGAACGATGTGACGTGGCAATCCATGTGGATTTACTTGAGCAGGCTCAACAAATATTTGCCATAGCCGTTCTTGGCCAGCGGCGTGGCGAGTTTCAGGATTTGATCGGCATCGATCCAGCCATGGCTGAAGGCGATTTCTTCCGGGCAGGCCACTTGCAGGCCCTGGCGTTTTTGCAGGGTGGCGATGAAGCTGGCGGCCTCCAGCAGGCTGTCGTGGGTGCCGGTATCGAGCCAGGCGTAGCCACGGCCCATCATCTCAACGTTGAGCTGGCCCTGTTCCAGGTAATGCCGGTTGACATCGGTAATTTCGAGCTCGCCGCGCGGCGATGGCTTGATGTGGGCGGCAATGTCGCAGACCTGGTTGTCGTAAAAATACAGGCCGGTGACGGCGTAATTGCTTTTGGGGCGAGTGGGTTTTTCCTCGATGCTGATGGCGCGCCGGTGCTCGTCAAAGGCCACCACGCCATAGCGCTCGGGATCGGTCACGTGGTAGGCAAAGACGCTGGCGCCGCTCGGGCGGGCATCGGCCTGGGCCAGTTGCTTGACGAGGTCGTGGCCGTAAAAGATGTTGTCGCCCAGCACCAGCGCGCTGGGCTGGCCAGCCACAAAGTCGCGGCCGATGATGAACGCCTGCGCAAGGCCGTCCGGACTGGGTTGCACCGCGTAGCTGATGGCCATGCCCCACTGGCTGCCGTCGCCCAGCAGCTCGGCAAAACGCGGCGTGTCTTGCGGTGTGGAAATGATCAGCACTTCGCGAATCCCGGCCAGCATGAGCGTGCTCAAGGGGTAGTAGATCATGGGCTTGTCATAGACCGGCATGAGCTGTTTGCTGACCGCCTGCGTGACCGGGTAAAGCCGGGTGCCGGAGCCGCCAGCCAGGATGATGCCTTTGCGTTGTGTCATGTGATGGGTTCTTGATGTTTAAAGGGTTTCTGCCAGCATGCGGTTCACGCCCAATTGCCAGTCTGGCAGGGTCAGGCCGAAGACAGCTTGCAGCTTGCTGGTGTCCAGGCGCGAGTTGTAGGGGCGTCTGGCGGCGGTAGGGAAGTCGCTGGTGGGCACCGGAGTGACTTCGCGTGCCGTGAGGGTGATCGTCGGCTGAACTTTTTGCGCTTGCGCCAGAGCATGCTTGGCATACTCGAACCAGGTGGTGCAACCGCTGGCAACCAAATGGTAAATGCCGGCCAACGTCTTCTCGTCGGCCTTGTTTTGCATCACCTGGCGAAGGGCGTGCGCGGTGATGTCGGCGATCAGGTCAGCACCCGTGGGCGCGCCAAACTGGTCGTTGATCACGGTGAGTTGCTCACGCTCCTGCGCCAGGCGCAGCATGGTTTTGGCAAAGTTACCACCGCGTGCCGCATAGACCCAACTGGTTCTGAAAATCAGGTGGCGGGCGGCGTGTTGGGCAATTAGCCGCTCACCTTCGAGTTTGCTTTTGCCGTACACGCTCAAGGGGCCGGTAGCGTCGGTTTCAAGCCAGGGGGCGGCACCGCTGCCGTCAAACACGTAGTCGGTGCTGTAGTGCACCAGCCAGGCACCGAGCTTGGCCGCCTCTTGGGCCAGCACCTCGGGCGCCAGCGCGTTGACGGTGTGCGCCAACTCGGTTTCGCTTTCGGCTTTGTCAACGGCAGTGTGGGCCGCGGCATTGACGATGACATCGGGTCGCGTCAGGCGGACCGTGTCGGCCAGGTCGTCCAGCCGACTGAGGTCGCCGCACCACTGGCTGCTGTGACGGTCCAGCGCGATGAGCTGACCCAAGGGCGCCAGACTGCGCTGCAGTTCCCAACCTACTTGGCCATTTTTGCCCAACAAAAGAATTTTCAAAGCCGATTCCTGGAAATTTGGAAATTAATTGGAATCTGACCCCAATTATTGGTACTGCTTTTGCACCCACTCGCGGTAGGCGCCGCTTTGCACGTGGGCGACCCAGTCGGGGTTGTCAAGGTACCACTGCACTGTTTTACGGATGCCGGAGTCAAAAGTCTCGGCGGGTTTCCAGCCGAGTTCTTGCTCGAGTTTGCGCGCGTCGATGGCGTAACGGCGGTCGTGACCGGGGCGGTCGGTCACGTAGGTGATTTGCGCCTTGTACGGTTTGCCGTCGGCATGCGGGCGCAACTCGTCGAGCAGGGCACAGACGGTGTGGACGATGTCCAGGTTGGCCTTTTCGTTCCAGCCGCCCACGTTGTAGGTTTCACCCAGGCGACCGCCCTCGAGCACGCGGCGAATGGCGCTGCAGTGGTCTCTTACATACAGCCAGTCGCGAATCTGCTGGCCGTCGCCATAGACCGGCAGCGGTTTGCCAGCCAGTGAGTTGACGATCAGCAGCGGAATCAACTTTTCAGGAAATTGGTAGGGGCCGTAGTTGTTGGAGCAATTGGTGGTCAGCACCGGCAGGCCGTAGGTGTGATGCCAGGCGCGTACCAGGTGGTCGCTGGCGGCTTTGCTGGCGCTGTAGGGGCTGTTGGGCTCGATGTGGCTCGACTCGGTAAAGGCAGGCTCGTCTTTTTTGAGCGAGCCATAGACCTCGTCGGTGGACACATGTAAAAACCGGAAACTGTCTTTTGTGGGAGCGACGCCCTCGCCGCGATTGTCTTCAGGCAGGCCAGACCAGTAGCCTCGCACCGATTCGAGCAGGTTGAAGGTGCCAACGATGTTGGTCTGGATGAAGTCGCCCGGGCCGTGTATGGAACGGTCCACATGGCTCTCGGCGGCAAAGTTGATGATGGCGCGGGGCTGGTGTTGGCTTAGCAACTGGCTGACCAGCGCGGCATCACCAATGTCGCCCTGCACCAGGGTGTGGCGCGCGTCGCCCTGCAGGCTTTGCAGGTTTTCGGGGTTGCCGGCATAGGTGAGCTTGTCCAGGGTAACGACCGGCTCATCGCTTTGCGCCAGCCAGTCAAGTACAAAATTCGCCCCGATAAAACCGGCACCGCCTGTGACCAAGATCATGATGAATTCCCTAAATGTTGATTGGCAAAAGAACGCGGCAGACATGGATTGCCGCGCTTCGCTCGCAATGACAAATGCTTATCTCAATTTTGGGCAGATTCTATGTCGGTTGACACCTCCAGCCACTGTTCCTCCAGTACCTGCAATTCCTCGTTGACAGCTTTGAGGCGTTTGCCCTGGCTGGCAAAGTCGGCGGGCGGGGGCGACTGGCACAGGTGGCCTTCGAGCTGGGTGCCCTCGGCCTGCAGCGCGGCCATGCGGGCTTCCAGGTCGGCCAGTTTGCGTTTGAGCGAGCCGGTGGGCGCGGGCTTGTGCTTGCGCTTGGCTGCCGCTGCTGTGGCTTCTGCCTGCGCTTTGCGCTCGGCCTTGGCGGCGGCGTTACTGGCCTCTCGGATGGCTTCGCGCTGACGCTTGGCTTCGTCGAGCAGGTAGCGTTGGTAGTCGTCAAGGTCGCCATCAAAGGGCGCCACGCCGCCGTGCGAGACCATCCAGAATTCGTCGCACACACTGCGCAGCAGCGCCCGGTCGTGGCTGACCAGCATGACGGTGCCTTCGAACTCGTTGAGCGCCATGGCCAGCGCCTCGCGCGTGGCCAAATCCAGGTGGTTGGTGGGCTCGTCGAGCAGCAGCAGGTTGGGGCGCTGCCAGACGATCATGCACAACACCAGGCGCGCTTTTTCACCGCCGCTCATGCTGCCCACTGCCTGCTTGACCATGTCGCCGCCAAAGTTGAAGGTGCCCAGAAAGCTGCGCAGGTCTTGTTCGCGGGTTTGCTGGCCAATGATCTTGCCGGCTGCTGTCATGTCTTTCACCAGCCGGATCATGTGCTCCAGCGGCGTGTCAGCCGGGCGCAGCACGTCGAGCTCTTGCTGGGCAAAGTAGCCAATGTTGAGGCCCTTGCCCTCGGTGATCTCGCCGCCGATGGGCTGCAAATCACGCGCGATGGTTTTCACCACGGTCGATTTGCCCTGGCCGTTGGCCCCCAGAATACCGATGCGCTGGCCGGCCAGCACCGATTTGCTGACGTTGCGCACGATCACCGTGGGCGGCGTGCCCTCGGGCGCATCAATGGGTGGCGGGTAGCCAAAACTCACGCCGCTCATCGACAACATCGGGTTGGGCAGGTTGGCGGGTTCCTTGAATTCGAAGGTGAAATCGGCCTCTGAGAGCAGCGGCGCGATCTTTTCCATGCGGTCGAGCGCCTTGACCCGGCTTTGCGCCTGCTTGGCCTTGCTTGCCTTGGCTTTGAAGCGGGCAATGAACTTTTGCAGGTGGGCAATCTTGTCCTGCTGCTTGGTAAACGCGTTTTGTTGCAGTTCCATCTGCTCGGCGCGCATGTCTTCAAACTTGCTGTAGTTGCCGCCATAGCGCACCAGCTTGGCCGCGTCGATGTGCAGCGTGACGTTGGTCACGGCATCCAGAAATTCGCGGTCATGGCTGATCACGATCATGGTGCCTTCGTACCTTTTGAGCCAGGCCTCCAGCCAGACCAGCGCGTCCAGGTCCAGGTGGTTGGTGGGCTCGTCAAGCAGCAGCAGATCACTTGGGCACATCAGCGCACGGGCCAGTTGCAGGCGCATGCGCCAGCCGCCCGAGAAGCTGTTGACTGGCTTGTCGAGTTCGGTGGTCTTGAAACCCAGCCCCTGGATGAGCGCCTGGGCACGTGCCTGGGCATCGTTGACGCCGGCATCCTGCAGCGCCATGTAGGCGTGGGCCATGCGGTCGTAGTCGTCGGTGGCCTCGGCTGCGGTCACCTCTTGTTGTGCTGCCAGCAGCGTGGTGTCACCTTCGACCACAAAGTCGGTTGCACTCTGGTCGGTCTCTGGCATGTCCTGAGCCACCTGGCCCATGCGCCACTGGCTGGGAATGTAGTATTCGCCGCCGTCTTCATGCAGGTTGCCGTTAAAGAGCGCAAACAG
>NZ_JACUUE010000189.1 GCF_014859475.1 Rhodoferax sp. | reverse complement strand
TCGCGATGACGAGGTCTCTGTTCAAGGTCCGTGTGCGGTATCGGGCCTGATTCGGACGGCTCGCAGTGACGGCTTACTTGTTCAAGGTCCGCGTGCGGTGCCTGGCCGAATACGGCGAGCTTGCCATGACGCGGTTTTTCACCTTCATTTCAGCCAACGGCGCTGACAGGCCCATCCAGATGAAAGCTTCTCAAGTCAGCCTCACTGCCGCAATTCAGCCAGTCAGCCATTACGAAAATTTTCCGGTGGCATCCCTGCTGTGCCCGCCGCACTTGCGAGCGGCCGTTGCCGCCATCTACCACTTTGCCCGCACAGCCGACGACCTGGCCGACGAAGGTGATGCCAGCGCCGCGCAACGGCTGGACGCACTGGCGCAGTACCGGGCCGACCTGCTGGCCATTGCCAGCGGCCAGGCGCACAGCGGCCAGTGGCCACTGGTGTTCGACCCGCTGCGTGAGGTGCTGCGCGTTTTCGGCCTGCCCGTGCCGCTGCTGGCCGACCTGCTCGATGCCTTTGCCCAGGACGTGCGTTACACCGCAGCGCAGCGCCGCTACCACGATGATGCCGAGCTGCTCGACTACTGCACGCGCTCGGCCAACCCGGTGGGGCGCCTGCTGCTGCACCTGTATGGCATCAGCGATGCACTGTCGCTCACGCAAAGCGACCAGATTTGCAGCGCCCTGCAGCTCATCAATTTCTGGCAGGACGTGTCAACCGACGTGCCGCGCGGGCGCTGGTACCCATCGCAGCAAGCCATGGCAAAACATGGTGTGCAGGACGCTGACCTGCAACCGGGTAGCCAAAGTGACAATGCAAGGCAGCTGATCACCGCCTATGCAGCGCAAGCCCGCGCGCTGATGCAAGCCGGCGCGCCGCTGGCACGGCGCATTCCGGGCCGGGCGGGTTGGGAACTGCGCCTGGTGGTGCAAGGCGGTCTGCGCATTCTGGACAAGATCGAGGCGCTCAACTTCGCCACCTGGCGCACCCGCCCCAAACTCACCGCCTGGGATGTGCCTGTGATGCTTTGGCGGGCACTGTGGGTGCGGTGAGTCACAAGACCTGTTTAAACTCGGGCGCAACCCTTGAAACCGCCCATGACCCCCCAAGACTACGTCCAGCAAAAAGCCGCCGCCTCTGGCAGTAGTTTTTATTACGCTTTTTTGTTTTTGCCCGCGCCCAAGCGCGCCGCCATCACCGCGTTTTACGCCTTCTGCCGCGAGGTGGACGATGTAGTGGACAACATGGTGGACCCCAGCGTGGCCGCCAGCAAACTGCAATGGTGGCGCACCGAGGTGGCGCAGGCCTTTGCCGGCACGCCCAGCCACCCGGTGCTGCAGGCGCTGATGCCGCTGGCGGCCGACTACCGGATCGAGGAGCGCCAGCTGCAGTCCGTCATCGAGGGCTGCCAGATGGACCTGAACCAGACCCGCTACCTGGACTACGCCGGCTTGCAAAGCTACTGCCACTTGGTGGCCGGTGTGGTGGGCGAGGTGGCAGCGCAGATTTTTGGCCAGACAGAGGCGCAAACCACCGACTACGCGCACGCGCTGGGGCAGGCGCTGCAGCTCACCAACATCATCCGTGACGTCGGTGAAGACGCGCGGCGCGGGCGTATCTACCTGCCGGTCAATGACTTGAAGCAGTTCGGCGTGACGGCCCAGGAAATTCTGGATGGCACTTACTCCGAGCGCTTCACCGCGCTGATGCAATTTCAGGCCGAGCGCGCCCAGGGCCTGTACGACCAGGCGCTGGCGCTGCTGCCCGGCGCCGACTGCCGCACGCAAAAACCCGGCCTGATGATGGCCAGCATTTACCGTGCCCTGCTCGCCGAGATCGCGCTTGAGAACTTTGCCGTGCTGCACCAGCGCATCAGCCTGACACCGCTGCGCAAGCTTTGGCTGGCCTGGAAGGTGCAGGCGCTGGGGCGCATTTGAAAGTTGCCATCATCGGCGCCGGCTGGGCCGGCATGGCAGCAGCCGTCAAGGCCACCCAAGCCGGCCATCAGGTCTCGGTTTTTGAAGCCGCCCACGCCCTCGGCGGCCGCGCCAGGGTCGTCACCAGCAGCACCACCCAGACCCTGCCCGATGGTACGCCGCTGCGGCTCGACAACGGCCAGCACATCCTGATTGGTGCCTACACCGACACGCTGGCTTTGCTGCGCCTGGTGGGCATTGCGCCCGAAGACGCGCTGCTCGATCTCCCCATGACGCTGCAATTCCCGGATGGCCTGGGCCTGAAATTTGCCGCGTGGCCAACGCCGCTGGACGCGCTGGGCGGCATCCTGCAAGCCCGCGGCTGGTCGGCGGGCGACAAATGGGCGTTGCTGCGTGCGGCGCTGGGCTGGAAACGTCAGGAATTCAGCTGCGCAGACACCCTCTCCGTGGCCGATTTGTGCCGCAGTCTGGCACCCAGAATCAAAGCTGAGCTGATCGAACCCCTGTGTGTCTCGGCGCTCAACACACCGCCCGCGCAAGCCAGCGCCCAGGTGTTTTTGCGCGTCATGCGCGACGCCCTGTTTGGCGTGCCGGGCGGCTCGCGCCTGCTGCTGCCACAAGTGGACCTGAGCGCCTTGTTTCCAGACGCCGCCGCAAGCTGGGTGCTTGAGCGCGGCGGCCAGCTCAGGCTGGGCCAGCGGGTTCAATCGCTGCAAACGCACGGCCAGCGATGGCTTGTCCAGCAAGAGCTGTTTGACACCGTGCTGCTGGCCACCTCGGCGGCCCATGCAGCGCAAGTCATCAGCGCCAGCGCCCAGGACGCCCCCCGGTCTATCCCGGACACGATGCAGCATTGGCTCGATACCACCCATGCCCTGCAGCATGAAGCCATTGCCACGGTCTATGCCTGGGCGCCGCAAGCCAGTTTGCCGCAAGCCATGCTGGCCTTGCGCAGCAACGCGCAGCAGCCGGCCCAGTTTGTCTTTGACCGGGGCCAGCTGGGCGGCCCAAAAGGTTTGCTGGCCTTTGTGGTCAGTGCGGCCCGGGGCGAACGCACCCATTTGCAAGCGCTGGTGCTGGCGCAGGCCCAGGCGCAGCTTGGTCTGGCCTTGCAACCGGTGCAGACGCTGGTGGAAAAACGCGCCACCTTTGCCTGCACCCCCGGCCTGCAACGCCCACCCATCGCCATTGCGCCGGGCCTGCTGGCCTGCGGCGACTATGTGGCCGGCCCCTACCCGGCCACGCTGGAAGGCGCCGTGCGCAGCGGCTGCGCTGCGGTGGCCTTGCTGTGACAGCTTCAAAAGCCCCGTGCGGCGTCGAGCCCCCCAACTCAGTGAAAATAGCGCCATGAATCTTCTCACCTCCCCCTTCGCCAAAGAGCCACCGTTTCAACACGGCCAAACCCCGCGCACCGCCGTGCTGTACTGCAACCTGGGCACGCCCGATTCCCCCGGCACGCCCGATGTACGGCGTTTTTTAAGCGAGTTCCTGGGCGACCCGCGCGTGGTCGAGGTGCCGCGCCTGCTCTGGCTATTGATTCTGCACGGCGTCATTCTGCGCATCCGACCGGCCAAATCGGGCGCCAAATACGCCAGTGTCTGGCTGCCTGAAGGCTCACCGCTCAAGATATGGACCGAAAAGCAAGCCAGGATGCTGCATGGCTGGTTGGGCCAGCGCGGCCACCATGTGCAGGTGCGCTACGCCATGCGTTATGGCAGCACGTCGATCGCGTCGCAGCTCGACCAGCTCAAGGCCGAGGGCACCACGCGCGTGCTGATTGTGCCGGCCTATCCGCAGTACTCGGCCACCACCACGGCCAGCCTGTTCGATGCGGTTTACGACTGGGCTGGCAAGGTGCGCAACATTCCGGAGCTGCGCTTCATCAACCATTACCACGACGATGCCCGCTACATTGCCGCCCTGGCCGGCCGGGTGCAACAGCATTGGCAGGCCAACGGCCGCCCTGATGTGCTGCTGATGAGTTTTCACGGCGTGCCCGAGCGCACGCTGCACCTGGGCGACCCCTACCACTGCGAATGCTTCAAAACCGCGCGCCTGCTGGCCGAGCAGCTGGGCCTGTCAAAAGACCAGTACAAGGTGAGCTTTCAGTCGCGTCTGGGCCGTGCCAAATGGCTGGAGCCTTACACCGAGCCGACGCTGATCGAGATGGGCAAAGCCGGTGTCAAGCGCGTCGATGTGGTGTGCCCGGCCTTCACCAGCGACTGCCTGGAAACGCTGGAAGAAATCAACATGGAGGCGCGCGAGGCGTTCCTGCACGCCGGCGGCAAAGAGTTTCATTACATTGCCTGCCTCAACGACGACCCGGCCTGGATCACCGCACTGTGCGACATCACCGAGCAACATCTGCAGGGCTGGCCGACCCAGGCACCGCCCGATGCGGCTGCTTTGGCTGCCTCCAGAGCGGCTGCGTTGGCGCTGGGCGCCAGGCAATAAAAGCACAAGGCGCGCGTCCGGGGGACACTCTGCATAACTCTGGTGAAAGTGTGGTAGTGCGGATCGGGATGGGATGCAAGGCGCCGTTTTGCAGCCAATAGCCGCAGCTATTGGCAAAAAATGCAACGCCGCAGACCGCCCGAGGCCGTGCTGCCACAAATCGCAGGGAGTTATGCAGAGTGTCCCTGGATCAAGCCTGACTTGAGCAGGGTGGCGCGCAGCGTGGTCAGGTCATCACTGACAAATTGACCAAATGTCTCGCCACTGAGCAGCGCCGGCGTCCAGCGGTTTTTGACCAGCGCCTGCATCCAGGTCTGCGACTCGGTGGCCCGGACTACCTTGTCGATCAGGGCTTCGCGCTGCGCTTGGCTGATGCCCGGCGCGCCATAGACGCCGCGCCAGTTGTCAATTTCAACCGGCAGACCCAGCTCGGTGAGCGTGGGCACAGACGCCAGACCAGGCAGGCGCTGCCGGGAGGTGACCGCCACGGCGCGCATTTTGCCGGCCTCGATGTAAGGCGCAAACTCGCTATAACCACTGCCGCCCAG
>NZ_JACUUE010000019.1 GCF_014859475.1 Rhodoferax sp. | reverse complement strand
TTTCAGTCCGCATACGGGTGCAGCCGAGAGTCTGCCATGTGCGACTGCCGGGTGATACCTTGGGCTGAATCCGGTGATGTATTCAATAACTTAACGAGGATCTTTATTCATGAAATTTGTTCGCCAAACTCCCCTTATCGCCCTTGCCGTGAGTGCCGTCTTGTCGGTACCGGCGATGGCGCAGGAAACCGTCCGCTGGGGCGTGCCAATGGCCTTTGGCTCCCACCTGGTCGCGCTGGGCGACACCATGCCTTGGGTTTCTGAGCAACTGAAAAAAGTCTCTGGTGGTTCGGTCAACCTGCAAGTGTTCGAGCCCGGCAAACTGGTGCCAGCATTGGCCATTTTCGACAGCGTGTCCACTGGCAAGGTGGAAGCCGGTTACAGCTGGATGGGCTACGAACTCGGCAAGGTGCCGGTCTCGGCCTTGTTTGGCGCAGTACCGTTTGGCATGGAAACCCCCATGTACTCGGCCTGGATGTACTTTGGTGGTGGCGATGCATTGCTCAAGGAATCCTTTAAGCCGCACAACGTGTACCCGATTTTCTGCGGCTCCATCAGCCCCGAAGCCGCCGGCTGGTTCCGCAAAGAGATCAACTCGCCTGAAGACCTCAAGGGCCTGAAATTCCGCGCTGCCGGTTATGGCGGCAAGGTCTATCAAAAGCTGGGCGCATCGGTCACCATGCTGCCCGGCGGCGAACTGTTCCAGGCGCTGGAAAAGGGCGTGCTCGACGGCACCGAGTTTTCGCTGCCCACGGTGGACGAACAGTTGGGTTTCTCCAAAGTTGCCAAGAACTACTACATGCCGGGCTGGCACCAGCCGTCCACCAACCAGTTCCTTTACGTGAACCTGGCGGCCTGGAACAAGCTCAAACCGCAAACCCAGGCACAGATCGAGACCACATGTACCGCTGCCGTCACCATGGCCATTGCCAAGGCTGAAGCGCTGCAAGGACAAACCCTGAGCAAGTTCGAAAAGGACGGCGTCAAGGCGCGTCAGTTCAACAAGGTCATGCTCGATGCCTTTGCCAAGGCCTCGCGCGAGGTCATGGCCGAAGAATCGGCCAAGGACCCGCTGGTCAAAAAAGTGTACGACAGCATGACGGCCTTCCAGGCCAAGAACGCCAACTGGCACCACCTCGGCTATCTGCCGCGTGACTTCAAGTAAGCGCTGAACCCGCGCCCAATGCGGCGCGCACCAAGCCGTTCCAAAAAGCAACTGCCGCATGGAACGGCTTACTTCTGCCAAGGAAACTATCCATGAATACGCAAAATGGTCTCATCACAGGCCATTCCGGCATCGCGCTGCCAACCACGGCATTTTCACGTGCCATTGACCGCCTGGTTCAGGGTGTCGGGGAGGTTTCCTCCCTACTTTGGACCCTATTGGTCATGACCATCGTTCTACAGGTGCTGCTGCGCTACGGCTTTGGCGTCGGCTCCATCATGCTCGAAGAAACGCAGTGGCATTTATATGCCGTTGGCTTCATGCTCGGGCTCTCATTTACCGAATTACACGAGCGTCACGTGCGCATCGATGTGCTGGCCGCAGGGTTTAACAGCAAGGCCCGCCTTTGGATCGAGTTGTTGGGCACTGGCGGTTTTCTGCTGGGATTTTCCTTGCTGGTGATCTGGTTTGCCGTGCCTTTCGCTGTCAGTTCCTGGGAACTCGGTGAGGTTTCCGCTGCACCGGATGGCCTTCCCTACCGCTGGGTCCTGAAGGCTTTCATGGTGACTGCTTTTGTCTTGCTGGCACTGACCGGCATGAGCCGTCTGACGCGCATCTGGAAAGCGTTGTTCACTTCGCCATGACCATCGCGCCAGCGACTGGCCAGCCCGTCATCTGTCCCAATTTTTCGAGATCCGTCCATGCCCTTTTACGAAATTCTTTCCATCGCGTTGATGGGATCGTTCATTCTGGCCTTGTTCCTTGGCTATCCGGTTGCCTGGTTGCTGGCGGGGATATCAATGCTGTTTGCCGCCATCGCGATCACCCTGACGACCCAGTTTGGCATCGACACTTTTCTGCTGACCAGCTGGGTCAAGTTCTCGGGCATCATCGACCGTTTTGACGCCATCATGTCGAACTGGGTGCTGGTGTCGCTGCCCATGTTCGTTTACATGGGCTTGATGCTCGACCGCTCGGGTGTAGCCGACGTCATGATGCGCAATTTTGTCAAGGTGTTCGGCGGCATTCGCGGCGGGCTTGGCCTGACCGTGATCGTCATCGGCATTTTGCTTGCCGCCTCGACCGGCATCGTGGGCGCCTCGGTGGTATTGCTGGCCATGCTCTCGATGCCGATCATGCTACAACACCATTACTCGAAAAAGCTGGCGTGTGGCATCGTGGCCGCTTCGGGCACGCTGGGCATCCTGATCCCGCCGTCGATCATGCTGGTGCTGATGGCCGACCAGGTGTCGGTGTCAGTGGGCAACCTGTTCATGGGCGCGCTGATTCCAGGTCTGCTGCTCGGCCTGCTGTACATGCTCTATGTCATGCTGGTGGGTGTTTTTCGACCCGACATCGTGCCGCCACGTGCCGCCGATGCCGAGAAACTCACAGCGCGTCAAATCATGGTTGCTTTCCTGTCCACGATCCCCACCTTCGGCCTGATCCTGGTGGTGCTGGGTTCGATCTTTTTCGGCATCGCCACACCGACCGAAGCCTCTGGCCTGGGTGCCTTTGGCGCCATGCTGCTGGCGGCTGTCAATGGCAAGCTGAACTGGAAAGTGATACGTCAGGTGGGCCTCGACACCACCACCACCACCTGCTTCATTTTTGCGATCTTCATTGGCGCCACCGTGTTTGCCTATGTGCTGCGCATGATTGGCGGCGACGAATTGATCACCGAAATTTTCAAAGGCACCGGCCTGGGCCCCACTGGTCTGGTCATTCTGGTGCTGGCAGTGGTTTTTGTTGCCGGATTTTTCCTGGACTGGTTCGAAATCGTGCTGATCATCCTGCCGCTGCTGGCCCCGGTGATCAAACTCGCTGGCCTCGACATGACCTGGTTCCTGATTCTGGTGGCACTGATGCTGCAGACCTCGTTCCTGACGCCGCCGGTGGGCTTTTCGCTGTTCTACCTGAAGGGCGTGGTACCCAAGGGCGTCACCATCCGCGACATCTACCTCGGTGTGCTGCCCTTCGTGGCGCTGCAAATGCTCATGGTGGCCGCCTGCTTCGAATGGCCACAGCTCATCATGTGGCTGCCTGAGCAGATGTACGGCGCCAAATAGTCGCAGAGTTTCAGGAATCCTGCCAGATCACCGGCTTGCCCGAGCTTTCCCAACGCTCGTAATTGGCTGAATAAGCGTCTTCGATGCGGTTGCGCTTGACCTTGAAGGTGGGCGTGACAATGTCGTTCTCGACCGTCCACGCCGTGCTGGCAACCACCAGGCACTTGAGTTGCTCGTGCGGGTCCAGCGTTTCATTGATGGTTTTCAGGTGTTGCGCCAGCGACATTTCGAGTTCGCTGCGGCTGGCCGGGTCTGCACTGCGCGCCAAGGCTTCCGCGTTGAGCATCACCATGCCCAGCGGCTGGCCCAGGTTGGCGCCGGTCACCACGCAGGCTTCCACCGCGTCGTGCATCACCAGTTTGTCTTCGATGGGCGCTGGTGCCACGTATTTGCCCTTGCTGGTCTTGAACAGGTCTTTGACGCGCCCGGTGATGTGCAGGCAAGCTTGGGCGTCGATCTGGCCCTTGTCGCCGGTGCGCAGCCAGCCGTCTTGGGTGAAGGCCTCGCGGGTCTGTTCAGGCTCTTTGTAATAGCCCTGCATCAGCGCCGGGCTGCGCATCTGGACCTCGCCCGTGGCAGTATCGATGCGAATGTCAACGCCCGCATAGGCCGGTCCCACCGAGCCTTCCTGGTTTTGCCCGGCCAGCGTCAGGTTCGAAACAGCCAGGTTTTCAGTCATGCCGTAGCCTTCGTTGACCGGCAGGCCCAGCCTGCGGTACCAGGCCAGCAGCGACACCGGCATGGGTGCCGCGCCCCCGGCGGCAAAACGGCACTGGTCGAGCCCCAGCGCCTTGTGCACTTTGCGCCGCACCAAACCGCCAATGAGCGGAATCGACAGCAGCCGGTCAAGCTTGGCCGGCGGCATTTTGTGGTGCACGCCATGCTGGAACTTGACCCACAGCCGGGGCACCGAGAAGAAAATGGTGGGTTGCGCGCGTTGCAGGTCGGTGGTGAAGGTGTCGAGCGATTCGGCAAAAAACACATGCATGCCGGTGTGCAGCCAGCCGTGCTCTACCAAGACACGCTCGACCACATGGGCCAGCGGCAGGTAAGACAGCATGCGGTCTTGCTGCGTCATGCCCACGGCCGCGGCGCCAGTGGCAATGGCCCAGGCGAAATTATCGAAGCTGTGCATCACGCCCTTGGGCTTGCCGGTGGTGCCCGAGGTGTAGATCAGCGTGGCAAGCTCGTCGGCTGCGCGAACCACTTTGCTCTGCAGGGGTTCGTTGCGGGTGATGACGGCGTCCCAGCCCTCGAAGCGTTGCCGCGCATCCGGCGGCGACAGCGGGTAGCTGATGCACGGCATGTCCGCGGACACACCCGGCTTCATCAACTCCCAGTCGTCAAGCTTGCCGACAAAACAGGCGCGCGCCTCGCTGTGGGTCAAAATCTGCCTGACGGTGTCATGCCCGAGCGTGGGATACAGCGGCACCGACACGTAGCCGGCCATCCAGATCGCCAGATCGCTCATCAGCCACCAGGCGCAGTTCTTGGACAAAATGGCCACCTTGGCACCGGGCTCCCAGCCTTGCGCTTTGAGGTGGGTGGCCATGCGGCGCACCTGGTCGGCCACCTGCGCCCAAGTGAAGTCCTGAATGACACCGCCGCCCATCGGCTGGGTCAGGGCAATTCGGTCCGCCGCGGTCTTTTCCCAGAAATACAAGCGTTGCAAAGCCAACTGGTCAGATGTCACAGGATTCATTAAACTTGTCTCCTCGAATGATGAAATTCACGCCGGTTGCGAGTGTGCATGGCAGTATATGGAAAGAGTCATTTTTTGTGAACCGTGTAAGCCTTAACATAACCGGACATACCCAAAGTATTCAACCCTTCCCTGCGACTTATCATGAAACCCCTACTCTCCCTGCTCCTTGCCTCCCTGCTGTGCGTGTCACCACTGTCGGGCCAGGCCCAAAACCCCACACCCGAGGCCGAGGCCCTGTTGGCCAGCGCGCTGGCGCTCGCGCCGGATGCCAAGCGCGGCGCGGCTGAATTTGCCGAACAGTCTTGCACGGCCTGCCACAGAAAAGATGCCTCAGGGCGTCCGGCCAGCAACACCCCCCGGCTATCAAGGCAGCATGCCGCCGTGATCATCAAGCAGGTGCTCGACATTCGCAGTGGTTTGCGCCACAACCCGCCCATGCAACCCATGGTGACCGAAGAAGAACTGAGCCTGCAAACCCTGGCCGATATCGCTGCCTACTTGCAGTCGCTGCCGGTGACAGGAAAGCTTGCCAAGGGTCCGGGGTCGGGCGTGGCACGCGGCAAGCAAGTATTCGACAACGCCTGTTCAGGCTGCCATGGCGCTGGTGGTGAAGGTACCCAAGCTATTTTTGCACCCATGGTGGCTGCGCAGCACTACCCCTACCTGCTGCGCGAACTTGAATTCATTCGCGACGGTAAGCGGGGCAATTCCAATCCAGCCATGAGCAGCCTGATCAAGGCTTATACACAAGACGATTTGCAGGCGGTGGCAGACTATATGGCGCAATTGCCGGCACCTGAACGCCCATAAATCGCCACGCAGCCTGTTTGGTAAAACTCGCGCGACTGGCGGGTGTTGGGCAAATTTTGATCCTCAGGTATAAACGCGCGTATCGACCATCTTGCCAATGTCGATGGCCTCAGCCATCATCATTGACGGCCGCTCGCGGCTGTGACGACGAGGCATCTGTTTGAGGAAAAAATGAGCACCGAGCATGTCAAGTTCGCCCATGTTGGCCGTACCGATCCTGATTGGTTTTTTCACCGTTGCACCGCTGTGGGTCACTTGGCTGGTCTTCGACTTCCTGCTCGGCATCCTCGCCGGCATGGGCACGCCGCTGCTGCGCACGGCTGCCCGCGCCGTCATGCCGTTTTCCGAGACACTGGGCGTCTGGCTGCTGGATTCGGATTTCCAGAAATTGGTGGCGGTGCTGCTGACGCTGGGCACGCTTTACGGCATCGGTGTATTCGCCTCGCTGGTGCTCGGCAAGAAACTGCTTGAGATTTTCGAGGCGATACTTGCCCGCCTGCCGCTGGTGCAGACCATCTACGGCGGCACCAAGCGCTTTCTCCAGTCCATACGTCAGCCGCCAGCGGCGGGGCAGCGCGTCGTGCTGATCTGCTTCCCGACGCCGCAGATGAAGGCGGTGGGTTTCGTGACCAAACTAATGAGAGATGCCGACAGCGAGCGCGAACTGGCCGCCGTCTATGTGCCGACCTCGCCTAACCCGACGTCGGGCTACATCGAGATCGTACCGCTCGACGAGGTGGTGCAGACCGACTGGAGCGTCGAACAGGCGATGAGCTTCATCATGTCTGGTGGCGCTAACGCGCCGGAGCATGTGCGTTTTTCCCACCAACCGACTGATGCGTCGGAGGCGGATGCCGAGCACTCCAGCGGTCAGAGCACCGGCGCCAGCAGATAGACGGGGCGCGCGGCCATCCCTGACAAATGACGGCGTGACCTGGCGCGCATCGTCACTGCGCAGTGCCCGGGGCGCGCAAGCTTGACAGATAAGCCACCAGCGCGTCGATCTCGTCGACCCCCAGTTCGCGGTAGCCCTCCTTCATGATCGCAGTGCGCCGTGGCAGCTGCGTGGCTGCCACACCGGTGGCGAGAATCCAGTCGCGCACGGCCGCCGCGTCGAGCCGGTCGCCAATGCCGTCCAGTGGAAAGCGCGGATTGCCTTCGCCGGCGATGGCGTGACACGACGCGCAGCCTTGTTCCTGATAGACGACGCGGCCAGATGCCACCAGAGGTGAAGGTTCGGCGCTTGCCGCGACGTGCGACGTCGCAGTGTCCGGATTCTGCGACCAGGCGAATAGCAGCGCCAGCAGGATTGCCAATGCGCCGCTCACCGCCACGATGATTCGCACCCAGGTTTCACGCATGATCTTGGATTCCTCAGTTGGACGCGCCCGAGTGGGCTGCTGGTGTCATCATTTCATTGCCTTATCAAAATTTTTAAACGGTCAACTGAGGAATTCAGGATGAGCGTCACACCATATCAAAAAGTTCGAAGTGGATGCGGGCAAGCGGCACGCCCAGCGTGCGCAGTCCGTGCTGCGCCGCGTCGGTCATCGGCTTGGGGCCGCACAGGAAATATGTCAGATTACACCTGTCCGCCCCCGGCAGATGACGCTCGAGCAGCGCCGTATCGACCCAGCCGCGTTCGCCTTTCCAATCCGGCGGCGGGTCGGCCAGCACATGCACCAACTTGAGGCCGAGGCGGCCGCGCAGCGCGTCGAGTTCCTCTCGAAAAATCACCTCGTCCCAGCGGTCGTTGGCATAAATCAGCACGACGGGTCGACGCTCAGCGCGCGCCGCCGCCGTGCGCAGCATGCTCATGATGGGCGCGATGCCGACGCCGCCGGCGATGAAAACAAAACCGGGGGCCGCAGGATGGCGGTCGGTGCTGAAGACGCCGTAAGGCCCGTCAAGATAGGCAAACGTGCCTGGTTGAACGTCCTTGATGGTGGCCGTGAAGTCGCCCAGCGCCTTGATGGTGAACTCGACCCGGCCGCTGTCGGCGTCAGAGGAAAACGAGAACGGGTGCTCGCGCAGATGAAAAGGCGAATCGCCAAGCGTGAGCCAGGCGAACTGGCCGGACGCGAAGCGCAGGCCGGCGTGGCCGACCGGCGCCAGAGCGAGCGTCCAGGCGTTGCCTCGCTCCGGACGCACCTCAGTCACCTGCCAGGGGTGGCGCAGCATCCGCCAGGGCTTGACCAGCCGCACATAAACGATGAGCCCCACCCACGAGAGCGTAAAGCCTGTCCACAGGACGCGTTTCCATGGCGCGTTGATGTAGTAGCCAACGCCCTCGATGTGGCCGACCGCGGCAAGAAAAGCGGTGGTGGCGAGCAGTGCGTGCCAGAGGCGCCAGCGCTCGTAGTCGATGCGCAAGGGCTTGCGCCACAGCGAGGTGACGACGACGAGAAGGAACAGCGTCAGCGCGAGCCGCCCCGCGGTCATGTACCACGGTGCATGGCGCGGGTCGAGGGCGCCCAGCGCCGCGACGTTGTCAATGCGGATGATCAGGAAATGGGCCAGCACCAGGCCGAGCGCGACCAGCGCGGCGTAGCGGTGGAAGTAATAAATGATGTCGATGCCGAAGGGTGCGGCTGCGCGGCGAAAGCGCGCCGTCAGGGCGAACTGAACGCCGAGCATAGCCATGCCGGCGAAGCCGAGGGCCATGGAGAAATCCCACCAGAAACCCGCGCCGGCCGGCACCTGGCCGGTCAGCAACACGAGCAATGGCGCGACGACCAGCAACAGGTAGATGCTGATCCACAGGGCTGCCCGGGCGAAGGTGCGATTGAGCATCAGTGTGCGGCGGTGAGATCGGCACACATAATCAATGCGCCGATAAAGGCGGGATGGACATGGCGTTTCATGGGCTGAACACTCCTGCAAAAACGGGACGGTCTGCCAGCGAAGGATAACACCAACACGCGAAATCCAGCTTGAATTCACCCGCGCATTGACGCCGCGCGGCGCCCACGTCACCGACGCAGTAAACGATAATTCAACCGACGTGTTTTACAAAATTCGCTTCGACCGGGAACAGGATCATGCAACCCAAACTGATCGTTAACCTTGTTTTTGCCGTCGTCGCCGGCGGGACGGCGCGCTGATGCAAGCGGTACTGCGGCGCGTGCTGCTCTTTGCCCTGCTGTGGTGGGTGCTGGCCGCAGGGCGCTTGGAAGGTTGGCTGTTGGGCGGCATCGCCGTCATTGCCGCAACTTGGGCGAGCCTGGTGCTGTTGCCGCCGCGTGCACAGCGGTTGCGCATCGCTGCACTGCCTGGTTTTCTGGCGTTTTTTCTCATCAATTCGGTGCGCGGCGGCTGGCAAGTGGCGTTGATGGCCGTGCGCGGGCGCGTCGCCTTGCACCCGGTGCTCCTTGAACTGCCTCTGAATTTGCCGGCTGGCGCGCCGCAAGTCCTGCTGACGTGTGTCTTGGGGCTGATGCCAGGCACGCTGGGGGTCCAGCTGGCCAACAACCGGCTGCGCCTGCACGTGCTGCACCAGGATTTGCCTGTCGCCGTCGAGGCGCGGGCGTTGGAACAGCGCATTGCTGCCCTGTTTGGAGGCAAGGCATGAATGTGATTGATTTCGCGGTCGCGCTGTTCCTGCTTGGCAACCTGGTGGTCGCCCTGCTGGCAGCGGTGCGCGGGCCGACGGCGGCCGACCGCATGCTGATGGCGCTGCTGTTCGGCTCCACCGGCACGGGCATCCTGGTGTTGCTGGCACAGGCGATGGCCATGCCTGCGCTGGTCGATGTGGCGCTGGTACTGGCGCTGCTGGCGGCCATTGGCGGGGTCGCTTTCGCCAGGCGCGCCTGGCAGGAAGAGCGACATGATTGACTGGGTCAGTGCTACCCTGCTGATCGTCGGCGCCTGCTTCTACGCGGCCGGCACCCTGGGGCTGCTGCGTTTCCCCGATGTTTACAGCCGCCTGCATGCGCTGGCCAAGGCCGACAACCTGGGTCTGGGCTTCGTGCTGCTCGGACTCGCCCTGCAGGCGCAGAGCATCGCCGCCGGCCTCAAACTCCTGCTCATCTGGCCACTGGTGCTGGCGGCCAGCGCCGGTGTCAGTTACGCCATTGCACGCCGCGCCGACCGCCTCGGCGTCAAACCTTGGCGCAAGGACGCGCCATGAGCCTGGCCTTTGACCTGCTGCTGGCCGTGGCGCTGTTATGGAGCGGCGGACGTTGCCTGAGCGTGGATCGGCTCGATCGCGCCATCGTGCTGTTCATCGCCTTCGGCCTGCTCATGGCGCTGGCCTGGGCGCGCCTGGCCGCGCCGGACATCGGACTGGCCGAAGCGGCCATCGGCGCCGGCTTGACCGGTGCGCTGCTGCTTGATGCCTATGGCGCGTTCAAGCGGAGGAAGCCATGAAGCGTATCGTGGTGGGCCTGGGTGCCTTGCTGTTTGCCGCAGTGATGATTGGCGCGCTGCTTGAACCCTTGCCGGGCGGTGTCAACCTGCGCGCTAGCGTGGCCACCCAGATGACGGCGAGCGGCGTCGCGCATCCGGTCACCGCCGTGCTGCTCAACTTTCGCGGCTACGACACGCTGCTCGAAATCGCCGTGCTGTTGCTGGCGCTGATCGTCATGCTTGCCAGCGGCATCGACACTGCCAGTGATCGGCCACACGCAGTCAATCCAGTCCTGCAGACCTTGGCGCGCCTTGCCGCACCGCTGATGATCGTCGTCGCCGTCTATCTGCTTTGGGCCGGCGCGTTCCAACCGGGCGGCGCGTTCCAGGCCGGTGCCGTACTGGCTGCTGCCGCCGTGCTGCTGCACCTGACCGGGTTGTTGCCGAGTTGGCAGGCGCCGCAGCTCAGGCTGCGCTGGGGCTTGGCGGTGGGTTTCCTGGTCTTTCTTGCCATTGCAGCTGGCTTGCTCGCGCAG
Source organism: Rhodoferax sp. (assembly GCF_014859475.1). GTDB lineage: Bacteria > Pseudomonadota > Gammaproteobacteria > Burkholderiales > Burkholderiaceae_C > Rhodoferax. The sequence continues at coordinate 17,030 of NZ_JACUUE010000019.1, read as the reverse complement.
GGTGCCTTGCTGCAGTACCCGCCGGCACAGGCAGGTGCGTTGATCTTGCTGATTGAAGCGGGCCTGACGCTCTCGCTCGGCCTGATCCTGGCCGGCTTGTTCCTCTTCCTGTCGCGTGACCCGGGAGACGACGCATGAGCAGCGGCCTGTTGTTCGCCTGCGTCGGCGCGCTGCTGTTCGCCATGGGCGTGGCGGGCATCTTGCTGATCGGCCACTTGCTGCGCCGCATTCTTGCGTTCAATGTCATGGGCAGCGGTGCTTTTTTGATCCTGGTGGGACTGGCGCAGCGCAACGATGTGCCCGACCCGGTGCCGCAGGCGATGGTGCTCACCGGCATCGTTGTCGCAGTGGCCGCCACGGCGCTGGCGCTGGCGCTGGTGCGGCGCTTGCACACGCTGACCGGCCAACTTGAATTGCCGGCGGACGACGCATGATCTGGCTGATCGTCCTGCCGCTCGTCTGGGCCAGCCTCGCCTTCGTTCTGGGGCCGGGGCGGGGCCAATGGATAGCCAAGTGGCTCGCCATCGCGGGTCTGGCTGCGCAAGCGGAACTGGCTTTCAACCTCGCGCAAGCAGTCGGCGTTGGCGGGACGGTTTTGGCGCATTCGATCGGTGGCTGGGGGGCGCCGCTCGGCATCGATCTGGCCGCCGACGGTCTTTCTGCGGCGATGCTGTTGCTCACCCAGTGCGTTGCCCTGCCGCTAGCCATCTATGCCAGCGCCTACTACAAGCGCGATGACGCGGCGGGCGCGTATTTCTGGCCACTGGCCGGCTTTCTGATCGCCGGACTTAATGCGCTGTTTCTCTCCGCCGATCTGTTCAATATCTACGTCACGCTCGAACTGGTCGGGCTGGCGGCGGTCGGCCTGGTGGCCGCTGGCGGCGGCGCGCAGCAGGTGGCGGCGGCGCTGCGTTATCTGTTTGCCACGCTGCTCGGCTCCGGACTATATCTGCTTGGCGTGGCGCTGATCTATGGCGCCTATGGCACGGTGTCGATTAGCGTGCTGACACCGCTGGTGACGAGCGAAGCGCCGCGCCTGATGTGGCTCGCGGGCGCTCTGATGATGGTCGGGCTGATGCTCAAGACCGCCCTGTTTCCCTTTCACTACTGGCTGCCACCGGCCCACGGCGGGGCGCCGGCGCCGGTTTCGGCGCTGCTTTCGGCGCTGGTGGTGAAGGCGTCGTTTTACCTGATCCTGCGTTTGTGGACCGGCCCGTTCGCGCCACTGGTCGCCGCGGCCGAATGGCTGGCGTGGCTACCAGCCACACTGGGGTCGCTGGCGATTTTCTGGGGATCGTGGCGGGCGATTCGCGCCGAACGCCTGAAAATGCTGATCGCCTATTCCACCGTGGCGCAACTGGGCTATCTGTTTCTCATTTTCCCGCTCTTGAGCGGGCCGGGGGCGATTCAGGCGGGGGTAATGCAGGCCTTCGCGCACGGTTTTGCCAAGGCGGCGATGTTCGTCGCCGCCGGCGTGTTCATCAAGGCCACCGGGCAGGAGTCGGTGGCCGGCCTGGTCGGCGCCGTCGAGCGCCTGCCCGTCACACTGTTTGCCTTCGGGCTTGCCGGCATGACGCTGATGGGGCTGCCGCCTTCGTCGGGCTTTCTCGCCAAGTGGCAGCTCATTGAGGCCGCTCTGGCACAAGGCTTTTGGCCACTGGTGGTGGTGGTGCTGGCCGGCGGCTTGCTGGCTTCGGTCTATGTGTTTCGGGTGCTGCGTCAGGCGTTCCTGCTGGCACCGTCGGATCAGACCCTGGTGGCGGTGCCGCGCACGCTGGAATGGACGGCCTTTGCGCTTGCGGCGGCAAGCGTGCTGCTGGGACTGCGCGGGGTCGAACTGATGCAGTTGCTCGGAGTTGTCGCATGATCATCAACGAGTGGCTGCCGCTGGCTGTGCTGGCTTCATCGCTGCTGCCCGGGCTGGTGATTTTTGCGTTGCCCGAAGGCTGGATCGCGCTGCGCACCACGCTCAACCTGTTTGGCGCCATCGCCAAGCTCGTGCTGGTGGCCGTACTGCTGCTTGGTGTGGCGGCAGGTGAAGAATATGGCGTGCGCTTCGCCGTGCTGCCGGGGCTCGACCTCGCGTTCAAGGCCGATGCCCTGGGGCTGCTGTTCATCAGCCTGTCGGCGCTGTTGTGGCTGTTCACCACCCTGTATGCCATTGGCTACCTGGAAGGCGCGCCGCACCGCAGCCGTTTCTTCGGCTTTTTCAGCCTGTGTGTGACGGCCACCATGGGCATCGCGATGGCGGCAAATCTGTTCACCTTCTTCATCTTTTACGAACTGCTGACGCTCGCCACCTTTCCGCTGGTCGTCCATCGCGGCACCGATAAGGCCATGCGCGGTGGCACCATTTATCTCGCCTACACGCTGATCGGCGGCACAGCGCTGCTCACCGGCATCGTCTGGCTGCATCACCTGCTGGGGCACACCGAGTTTGCCCATACCGGCATCGCCGCTGCGCTCGGACCCGAATATGCGGGTCAGTTGCAGATCATTTTTTTGCTGCTGATCGCCGGTGTCGGTGTCAAGGCGGCACTGGTGCCGCTGCACGGCTGGCTGCCGCAGGCGATGGTGGCGCCTGCACCGGTATCGGCGCTGCTGCATGCAGTCGCCGTGGTCAAAGCCGGCGCCTTCGGTATCGTGCGCATCGTCTATGAAGTCTATGGCATCGAGTTCGCGCAATCGCTTGATCTGCTGATGCCGCTGGCCCTGCTGGCCGCCATCACCATCATCTGGGGCAGTTTGCGCGCGCTGTTCCAGGACGATCTGAAAAAACGGCTGGCCTACTCCACGGTGAGCCAGGTGTCTTACATCGCGTTGGGAATCACCCTGTTCGGGCCGATCGGCACCATCGGCGGGCTCGTCCATCTGGTGCACCAGGGCATCATGAAGATCACGCTGTTCTTTTGCGCCGGCAATTACGCGGAAACCCTGGGCATCCACAAAGTCAGCGAAATGGATGGCGCCGGAAGACGCATGCCGCTGACCACGCTGGCATTTTCGATTGGCGCACTGGGCATGATGGGCGCGCCCTTCACGGCGGGTGCGATCAGCAAAGCATGGCTATCAGACGGCGCAACAGCAGCCGGTATGGACTGGGCAATCTGGGTGCTGTGGACCTCCAGCCTGCTCAATGCCGCCTACTTTTTACCCATCCTTTGGCGCGCCTGGTCGCGGCCGGTGCCGATCGCCTGGCCGCAGGAGCACATCGCCGCGCGCGGTTGGCGCGAGACGGCTTGGCTGCTGCTGTTACCGCCCTTGTTCACGGCAACCATGACGCTGGCAGCGGGTCTATTCCCCGAGTCACCAGTCAGTCCACTGAACTGGGCAAAAATGGTCGCCGAACGTGAATATCGACAGGGAATCACCTTGCCATGACGATCAAAGCCCTACCAGACAGCAAAAAGCCCGAACCGGTCAAGGTTCAGGCTTGCTGTTGGTGCTTGTAGCGACTACTTACTTCTTGGCAGGCGGCAAGTCTGTGCAACTGCCATGCGCCACCTCGGCTGCCATGCCAATGCTCTCACCCAGCGTCGGGTGCGGGTGGATGGTTTTGCTGATGTCAATGGCATCCGCGCCCATCTCGATCGCCAGGGCCACCTCGCCGATCATGTCACCGGCGTGGGTACCAACCATGCCGCCACCCAGGATTTTGCCGTGGCCATGGGCTTCGGGAGAATCGTCAAACAGCAGCTTGGTGACGCCTTCGTCGCGGCCGTTGGCAATGGCGCGGCCCGATGCCGTCCAGGGAAACAGGCCTTTTTTGACCTTGATGCCCTGCGCTTTGGCCTGGTCTTCGGTGAGGCCGACCCAGGCGACTTCGGGGTCGGTGTAAGCCACGCTCGGGATCACACGGGCGTTGAAGGCGGCGGCCGCCAATTCCTTGTTGCCTTGCAATTCACCGGCAATCACCTCGGCGGCCACATGCGCCTCATGCACCGCCTTGTGCGCCAGCATGGGCTGGCCAACGATGTCTCCAATGGCAAAGATGTGCGGCACGTTGGTGCGCATCTGGATGTCAACGTTGATGAAGCCGCGGTCGGTCACCGCCACGCCAGCCTTGTCAGCGGCAATCTTCTTGCCGTTGGGCGCGCGCCCCACCGCTTGCAGTACCAGGTCATAGACCTGTGGTTCGGGCACTTGCACGCCCTCTTCTGCTGGTGCAAAGGTGACCTTGATGCCTTCGGGTGTTGCCTCTGCAGCTACGGTCTTCGTCTTGAGCATGATTTTGTCAAAGCGCTTGGCATTCATCTTTTGCCAGATTTTGACCAGGTCTCGATCGGCACCCTGCATCAGGCCGTCGAGCATTTCGACCACATCCAGGCGTGCGCCCAGCGTGCTATAGACCGTGCCCATTTCCAGGCCGATGATGCCACCGCCCAGGATCAGCATGCGTTTGGGTACTTCTTTCAGCGCCAGCGCACCGGTAGAGTCCACCACGCGCGGGTCGTTGGGTATGAACGGCAGGCGCACGGCCTGACTGCCAGCGGCGATGATGCACTTCTGGAAGGCAATGGTTTGCACCTTGCCGGTTTTTTCCTGCCCGGTACCGGTGGTTTCCTCGACCTGCACATGGTTGGCACCGACAAAGGCACCATAGCCGCGCACCACGGTCACTTTACGCATCTTGGCCATGGCGCCCAGGCCGCCGGTGAGCTTGCTCACCACCTTTTCTTTGTGGCCACGCAGCGTGTCCACATTGATCACGGGTTTGCCAAAATCCACGCCGAGCGCGGCCATGTGACTCGCTTCGTCGATCACGCTCGCCACATGCAACAGTGCCTTGCTGGGGATGCAGCCCACATTCAGGCAAACGCCGCCCAAAGTGGCGTAGCGCTCGACCAGCACCACCTTGAGGCCGAGGTCGGCGGCGCGGAAAGCGGCCGAGTAGCCGCCCGGGCCACCGCCCATCACCAGCAGGTCGCAGTCCAGGTCTGCCGTGCCGGCAAAGCTGGCGGCCGTGGGTGTGTTGACGGGCGCGGCAACTGCAGAGACGTCATTGCGAGGGCCATCGGCCCGTGGCAATCCATCCGTGGATTGCTTCACTTCGTTCGCAATGACAGGGGTCGTGGTGGCGCTGGCTACAACGGCATCAGCAGATTCCAGCACCAGCAGCAATGAGCCTTCGCTCACCTTGTCGCCCAAGGCCACCTTGAGTTCTTTCACCACACCGGCGTGGCTGCTGGGGATTTCCATGGAGGCTTTGTCAGACTCCACGGTAATGAGGCTTTGCTCGGCCTTGATGGTGTCGCCGGGCTTGACCAGCAGCTCGATCACTGCCACGTCTGAAAAGTCACCGATATCGGGGACCTTGATGTCAATAAGTGCCATGTCTAATTCCTAATTTATTGGAAGCTGTTTGACTTCGTTTTTCATGAACAGCCCGTCATTGCGAACGCAGTGAAGCAATCCATGTCTTCTGACTGCATGGACTGCCGCGCTACGCTCGCAGTGACGATCTCTTTGTTCATGGTCCGTGTGCGTTATCGGGGCCGATTCGGCAGGGCTCGCAATGACAGCCAAATCAGAGCAGCACCCGGCGGAAGTCGCCCAGAATCTGCCCCAGATAGACATTGAAGCGGGCCGCAGCAGCGCCGTCGATCACGCGGTGATCCCAGGTGAGCGAGAGCGGCAGCATCAGCCGCGGCTGGAACGCCTTGCCGTCCCACACCGGCTCGATGGTCGAGCGGCAGACGCCCAGAATCGCTACTTCAGGCGCGTTGATGATGGGTGTGAAATAGCGCCCGCCAATGCCGCCCAGGCTGCTGATGGTGAAGCTGGCGCCGGTCATCTCGGCCGGGCCCAGTTTGCCGTCGCGTGCTTTTTTGGCCAGTTCGCCCATCTCCTTTGAAATCTGGAAGATGCCTTTCTGGTCGGCATCCTTGATCACCGGCACCATCAGGCCATTGGGCGTGTCGGCGGCAAAGCCGATGTGGAAATACTGCTTGTAGATCAGCGCGTCGCCGTCGAGGCTGCTGTTGAACTCGGGGTATTTCTTGAGCGCGGCCACGCAGGCTTTGATCAGGAACGCCAGCATGGTGACCTTGACACCCGATTTTTCGTTTTCCTTGTTGGTGCTGACACGGAAGGCTTCCAGGTCGGTGATGTCGCAGTCGTCGTGGTTGGTCACGGCCGGAATCATGATGGCGTTACGCAACAGGTTGGCACCGCTGATCTTCTTGATGCGGCTGAGCTCTTTGCGCTCCACCGGGCCAAACTTGGCAAAGTCCACCTTGGGCCACGGAATCAGGCCAAGCTCGGAGCCGCCCCCACCTGCCGCCGGTTTGGCCGCCTGGCTGGCCGCAATGGCCTGGGTTTGCAGCGCGCCGCTCATGACCGAGCGCGTGAACGATTGCACGTCAACGTCGGTGATGCGGCCCTTGAGCCCGCTGCCCTTGACCTCATTCAATGGCACACCGAGTTCGCGGGCGAACTTGCGTACCGACGGCGAAGCGTGCGGCAGACCCAGCGCCGGTGTCGCCGTGGGCACATGGGCCGGAGCGGCCAGCACGCTGGTAGCGGCGGCTGCCGGTGCGCCTGCGGTTGACGTGGCGGCAACGGGTGCGGCATCTGCCGGAGCTGCAGTATCTGCCGGAGCTGCTGCAGCTGCCGGGGCGGTGGCGGCAGAACCTTCCAGAATGGCCAGCAAGTCACCCATGTTGACCTTGTCGCCAAGCTTGACCTTGAGCGACTTGATGACACCGGCGGCGCTCGACGGGATTTCCATCGAGGCTTTGTCGGATTCCACCGTGATCAGGCTTTGCTCCTGCTTGATCGTGTCACCCTCTTTGACCATGACCTCGATCACGGCGACGTCCTTGAAGTCGCCGATATCAGGCACGCGCACTTCGACCGGGCCAATCGCCACAAGCGGTGCAGCAGGCGCAGCGGGCGCTGCCGTTGTCGCTACTGGCGCAGCGGCAGGCGCGGCAGCGGCGGGGGCTTGCGCCACAGGTGCTGCTGCGTCACCGGCCGCTTCAAGCGTCAATATCAACGAGCCTTCGCTCACCTTGTCGCCCAGCGCCACTTTGAGTTCCTTGACCACACCGGCATGGCTCGACGGAATTTCCATCGATGCCTTGTCGGATTCGACCGTGAGCAAACTTTGTTCGGCCTTGACCGTGTCGCCGGGTTTGACCAGCAGCTCAATCACTGCCACGTCTGAAAAGTCGCCAATGTCGGGGACCTTGATTTCTATGATTGCCATGTTATTTCCTGATCAGTTGTTGACTTACGCGTACAGCGGATTCACTTTGTCGGTGTTGATGCCGTACTTGGCAATCGCCTCGGCCACTTTGCTCACCGGCAGTTTGCCGTCTTCGCTCAGCGCCTTGAGGGCGGCCACCACGATGAAATGGCGGTTGATCTCGAAGTGCTCGCGCAGTTTGGAGCGGAAGTCGCTGCGGCCAAAGCCGTCGGTGCCCAGCACCTTGTAAGTGCGGCCTTTTGGAACGAACGGGCGAATTTGCTCAGCGTAGGCTTTCATGTAGTCGGTCGATGCCACCACCGGGCCGTCGTGATCGGCCAGTTGTTGCGTCACAAACGGTACCTTGGCCTCGGCGGTCGGGTGCAGCAGGTTGTCGCGCTCGCAAGCCTGGCCGTCGCGCGCCAGTTCGTTGAAGCTCGGGCAGCTCCACACGTCGGCGGTCACGCCCCAGTCCACGGCCAGCAGTTTTTGCGCAAAGAAGCTCTCGCGCAAAATCGTGCCCGAGCCCAGCAGTTGCACGCGCGGGCCGCTGGCACCATCGGCACCGGGTTTGCTCAGGTACATGCCCTTGATGATCTGCTCTTCGGTGCCGGGCGTGAGGCCGGGCATGGCGTAGTTTTCATTGAGCAGGGTAATGTAGTAATAGACGTTGTCCTGCTTTTCAACCATGCGTTTCAGGCCGTGATGCAGGATCACACCTACTTCATGCGCAAAGGTCGGGTCATACGAGACGCAGTTCGGAATCGTGCCCGCCAAAATGTGGCTGTGGCCGTCTTCGTGCTGCAGGCCCTCGCCGTTGAGCGTGGTGCGCCCGCTGGTGCCGCCCAGCAAAAAGCCGCGTGCCTGCATGTCGCCGGCAGCCCAAGCCAGGTCGCCAATGCGCTGGAAGCCGAACATCGAGTAATAGACGTAAAACGGCACCATGATGCGATTGCTGTTGCTGTAACTGGTGGCCGCAGCGATCCAGCTGGCCATGCCGCCGGCTTCGTTGATGCCCTCTTGCAACACCTGCCCATTGGCCGACTCTTTGTAATACATCACCTGATCTTTATCGACCGGTGTGTACTGCTGGCCATCGGGGTTGTAAATGCCAATCTGGCGGAACAGCCCTTCCATGCCGAAAGTACGGCCTTCGTCCACCAGGATCGGCACCACGCGCGGGCCCAGTGCCTGGTCACGCAGCAGTTGCGTCAAAAAGCGCACATAGGCTTGCGTGGTGGAGATTTCACGGCCTTCGGCGGTGGGCTCGATCACGCTCTTGAACACCTCGAGAGCTGGCACGGTGAAGTGCTCGTCGGCCTTGGTACGGCGGTGCGGCAGGTAGCCGCCCAACGCCTTGCGGCGCTCGTGCAGGTACTTCATCTCGGGCGTATCGTCAGCCGGTTTGTAGAACGGGATGTCGGCAATCTGGCTGTCCGGAATCGGGATGTTGAAGCGATCGCGGAAGATTTTGATGTCGTTGTCGGTGAGCTTCTTGGTCTGGTGCACGTTGTTCTTGCCCTCGCCGCTCTTGCCCATGCCAAAACCCTTGACGGTCTTGATCAGCAGCACGGTGGGCTGGCCCGTATGGTTGACTGCAGCGTGGTAGGCGGCATAGACCTTTTGCGGGTCATGGCCGCCGCGGCGCAGGTTCCAGATGTCGTCGTCGCTCATCTTGGCCACCATCTCAAGCGTTTTGGGGTCACGGCCAAAGAAATGCTTGCGCACATAAGCGCCGTCGTTGGACTTGAAGGTTTGGTAGTCGCCATCGAGCGTGTCCATCATGACCTTGCGCAGCGCGCCGTCCTTGTCGCGTGCCAGCAGCGGGTCCCAGTTGCTGCCCCAGAGCAGCTTGATCACGTTCCAGCCAGCGCCGCGGAAAGTGCCTTCGAGTTCCTGAATGATCTTGCCGTTGCCGCGCACCGGGCCGTCCAGGCGCTGCAGGTTGCAGTTGATGACAAATACCAGGTTGTCGAGCTTTTCACGGGCCGCCAGGCCGATGGCACCAAGGCTTTCAACCTCGTCCATTTCGCCGTCGCCGCAGAACACCCAGACCTTGCGGTTTTCGGTGTTGGCAATGCCGCGGGCGTGCAAATACTTGAGAAAGCGCGCCTGGTAAATCGCCATCAGCGGGCCCAGGCCCATCGAGACCGTGGGGAACTGCCAGAACTCGGGCATCAGCTTGGGATGCGGGTAGCTCGACAGGCCCTTACCGCCGGTTTCCTGGCGGAAATGCAGCAACTGCTCTTCAGATAGACGGCCTTCCATATAGGCACGGGCATAGACGCCGGGTGCCACATGGCCCTGAATGTAGATGCAGTCGCCGCCATGGTTTTCAGATTCGGCGTGCCAGAAGTGGTTGAAGCCGGCACCGAACATGTGCGCCAGGCTGGCGAACGAGCCAATGTGGCCGCCCAGGTCGCCACCGTCTTCGGGGTGATGGCGATTGGCCTTGACCACCATGGCCATGGCGTTCCAGCGCATGTAGGCGCGCAGCCGTTCCTCAATTTCGATGTTGCCGGGGCAACGCTCCTCTTGATCGGGCTCAAGCGTGTTCACATAGCCGGTGTTGGCGGAAAACGGCATGTCGATGCTGCTTTGACGCGCATGTTCGAGCAGTTGCTCAAGCAGAAAGTGGGCGCGCTCGGGGCCCTCACTCTCGATGACGGCGCTCAGGGCGTCCATCCATTCACGGGTTTCCTGAGTATCTGCGTCCGACATGGACTCACCTGCTCGGCTCTCGGGTATGACTGACATGCTTTGTCTCCTGTAATGTTTAGCTCGTGGATGGTAGTGGAGTTTGCCATTTATAAAGCTGATTTAATTTTAGAGGGTTTTGCAAATTATTTCAAATCGTGCTTATTAGTTTTGTAATATGAAATAACTTCAAACACAGCTATCCTACACTCCGACCATGCCCCTGTCACAAAGTCTTCCCTTGCCCAAGGCACTTACAGCAAGTCCGTGGCGACGCCTGAAAACCTGGTGGTTACGCCTGACGCCCCAGCGCCAGGACCGCTTTGCCATGATGGCGCCGCTGGCGGCCGTGGTGCTCTTTTTGGCGGCCATCCTGTCCGCTTTTGCCTACCTGCGGCTGGAAGAAATTTCGCGCGAACGAGAGGCGATCAATCGCGATGTGGAGTACACCCAACAACGCCTGCGCCTGCGCCTGCTCGAACAACAGGAACAACTGGGACGCTTTGCGCGTGAGGTAGCCAGCCGTGAAATCAGCCACAACAACTTCATGATCCGCGCCGAAGCGCTGGCCAATCTCTACCCCGAGTTGCAGGGCCTGACCTGGATTGATGAGCACCGCCGGGTGCGGGCGGACTACCACACCGCCAACCTCCCGGCCCCAGAACAAAAATCGGGGGAACTTGCCGACATTACCGAAGGGACGATCGACAACTTTGGGCTTGCCCGCGAACTGTTGATCCCGATCTATTCTGAGCCAAATGCCCGGGAGGGCATATCTTCCACGCTGGAACTTTACTTGCCATTGATCGAGAAGGCGCGTTTCAAAGGCACCCTGCTGGCGCTTTACTCGGTGGATGCCGCGTTTCGCTACGGCGTGCCCGACGAAATAAACGCCAAATACGCCATGTCGCTGCACAACGCGCAAGGCAAATTGCTGGCCGGCACAACCATGTCGGAGGGGCGGCTCAAGCGTCACTTACTGCCCTGGGCCAGCCCCGTCAACGTTTACGAAATGCCGGTGTCACCCATCGGCAATGGTTTGACCCTGCGCGGCCAGGCCTACCGAACCTCGCTGGGCGTGATTGGCAGCGCACTGTTCTGGTTGGTGATGGTGCTCAGTGCCATCACTGCCTGGCTGCTGCTGGCCAACTGGAGCCATACCCGCAGGCGCATTCAGGCGCAAGATGCCCTGGTGCAGGAAACCGCTTTTCGCCGCGCCATGGAAAACTCCATGCTTACCGGCATGCGCGCCCTTGACCTGCAGGGGCGCATCACCTACGTGAATGCCGCTTTTTGCCAAATGACGGGCTGGAGCGAAGCCGACCTGGTGGGAAAAACAGCGCCTTTCCCCTACTGGCCCGAGGAAGATTTCGAGCTACTCAAACAGCGCCTCAACGAAGAACTGTCAGGCCGCATCTTGCCCAGCGGCATCCAGTTTCGGGTCAAACGCAAAGATGGCACCATCTTCGATGCCCGGCTCTACGTGTCGCCCCTGATCGATGCCTTTGGCATGCAAACGGGCTGGATGACCTCCATGACCGACATCACCGAGCCGAACCGGGCGCGCGAACAATTGGCCGCATCGTATGACCGTTTCACCACGGTGCTGGAAGCGCTGGACGCGTCCATTTCAGTCGCCCCCCTGGGCAGCGACGAGCTGCTGTTCGCCAACAAGCTCTACCGGCAGTGGTTTGGCACGCAAGTGGCGGGCCATATGCAACTGGTGGCCGAGGCGGGTGTTCTGCCACCCGCCAACAGCGACGAAACCCGCGACACAGTCGATGCCTTTGCCGGCCTGCCCACCGACCAACTGGCCGACAAGGATGCGGAGAGCGCAGAAATCCACCTCGGCGCGCTAGGGCTTTGGCTGGAGGTGCGCACCCGCTACCTGAGTTGGGTCGATGGCCGCTTGGCGCAAATGGTGATTGCCACCGACATCACAGCCCGGCGTTATGCAGAGGAACAGTCGCAGGTGCAGGCCGAGCGGGCACAAACCGCCAGTCGTTTGATCACCATGGGCGAAATGGCCTCCAGCGTGGCCCATGAGCTGAACCAGCCGCTGACCGCCATCAACAACTATTGCCATGGCATGGTGTCACGCATCAATAGCAAGCAGATCAATGAGGATGAGCTGCTCAGTGCACTTGAAAAAACAGCCAAGCAGGCGCACCGTGCGGGTCAGATCATCCATCGCATCCGCTCCTTCGTGAAACGCAGTGAACCCAACCGCAGCATCTCGAGCGTGGCCACCATGATCGCCGAAGCGGTGGAACTGGCAGAAATCGAACTGCGCCGGCGCAACGTCAAGCTCAACCAATACCTGATGCCCAACCTGCCCAACTTGCTGGTGGACCCAATTCTGATCGAACAAGTGCTGCTCAACCTGCTGAAAAATGCGGCTGAGTCGGTCGATGCTGCGCAGCGCCCCAGCGCGCAGCGCATCATCAAACTCAGGGTGGCGCAGACCTACGTCAATGACAAGGCGGTGATCGAATTTGTGGTCATCGACTCCGGCGCAGGCATTGCGCCCGACGCGATGGAACGCCTGTATGAGGCCTTCTATTCGACCAAGGCTGATGGCATGGGCATAGGCCTGTCCTTGTGCCGTTCCATTGTGGAATCGCACCATGGAAGAATGAAAGCCGAGAACCTTTACAATGGGGACATCGTGACGGGTTGTTGCTTTACCTTCTGGATTCCCATAGCTGAACCCCAATCGAGTACGCCCACAAAGCGTCCAGTCCAACCTACATTGCTGATTCCATCATGAGCTTGATTCCCAAAAAAGGCACGGTTTACGTCATTGACGACGACGAAGCGGTGCGCGATTCCTTGCAATGGATGCTGGAGGGCAAAGACTACCGGGTGCGCTGCTTCGATTCCGCCGAGTCCTTTCTGAACCGCTTTGATGCGCGTGAGGTTGCCTGCCTGATCGTTGACATCCGCATGGGCGGCATGACCGGCCTGGAGCTGCAAAGCCGCCTGATCGAGAGCAACTCGCCGCTGCCGCTGGCCTTCATCACCGGCCACGGTGACGTGCCCATGGCGGTTGACACCATGAAAAAAGGCGCCATGGACTTTATCCAGAAACCCTTCAACGAACAACAACTGGTACCTTTGGTCGAGCGCATGCTCGAGCAGGCCAAGGATTCATTTGCCGAGTTTCAAAACGCCCTCAACCGTGATGCCCTGATGGGCCGCCTGACGCAGCGCGAATCACAGGTGCTCGAACGCATTGTGGCGGGTCGCCTGAACAAACAAATTGCCGACGACCTCGGCATCAGCATCAAAACGGTGGAGGCGCACCGCGCCAACATCATGGAAAAACTCAATGCCAACACGGTGGCCGACCTGCTCAAAATCGCACTGGGACCCAATGCCGTCAAGGCCTGAGCAACGGATCACCTTGACCCTGGCCAACACGCCCGCCCTTTTGGATCAGCGGGCTTTTTTATGAATGAACGAACATGACCACAAACACCTCTGGCGCCCTCATCATTGACGGTGTCGCACTGTCCCACAAGCTGCGCGCTGACGTTACCGCACGGGTGCAGGCGCTCAAGGCGCGTGGCATCACCCCCGGTCTGGCGGTGATCCTGGTCGGCGACAGCCCGGCATCCCAAGTCTATGTGCGCAACAAGGTCAGGGGCTGCGAAGACTGTGGTTTTCACTCGGTGCTGGAAAAATTTGATGCCAGCCTGAGCGAGGCCGAACTGCTTGCGCGCATTGAAGCCCTCAACAACGATCCCGCCATTCACGGCATTCTGGTGCAGTTGCCGGTGCCCAAACACATTGACGCCACCAAGGTGATCGAGGCCATTTCGCCGCTCAAGGATGTTGACGGCTTTCACGTGGCCAGTGCCGGTGCCCTGATGACCGGCATGCCCGGATTTTTGCCCTGCACGCCCTACGGCTGCATGAAGATGCTCGAATCCATCAACTACGACTTGCGCGGTAAACACGCAGTGGTGATCGGGCGCTCCAACATTGTTGGCAAGCCCATGGCCCTGATGCTGCTGCAAAAAAATGCCACCGTGACCATCTGCCACAGCGCCACCCCCGATCTCAAGGTCTTCACACTGATGGCCGATGTGATCGTGGCGGCCGTGGGCAAGCGCAATGTGCTGACTGCTGACATGGTCAAACCCGGTGCCGTGGTGCTGGACGTGGGCATGAATCGCAACGATGAAGGCAAGCTCTGTGGCGACGTTGACTTTGCAGGCGTGCGCCAGGTGGCCAGCGCCATTACCCCGGTGCCGGGCGGGGTTGGCCCCATGACCATTACCATGCTGCTGGTCAACACCCTTGAAGCGGCTGAAAGAGCCGCCAGCTAATCATGTCCAATCCTCTGCTCTCTTTTGACGGTCTGCCGCACTTTGACCAGATCGGCCCGGAACACGTCGCGCCGGCCATCGCGCAACTGCTGGCAGACGCCAACACGGCGCTTGAGGCAGTGACAGCGCCTGACTTTGCGCCCAGCTGGATCGGCATCGCGAAAGTGCTCGACGTGGCCACCGAGCGCCTGTCGCGCGCCTGGGGCAGCGTCAGCCATCTCAACAGCGTGTTGGATACGCCCGAACTGCGCGCCGCCTACAACGCCGCCCTGCCCAAGGTCACCGAGTTCTACACCCGCCTGGGGGCCGACGAGCGGCTTTACGCCAAATACCGCACCATTGATCCGCAAACCCTCAACACCGAACAACGCCAGGCGCTCAAAAATGCGCTGCGCAACTTTGTGCTGGGCGGCGCCGACCTGCAGGGCGCTGACCGTGAGCGCTTTGCGGCAATAGCCGAACGCCAAGCTTATCTGGGCCAGAAATTCAGTGAAAACGCGCTCGACGCGACCGATGCCTTTGCCTACTACACGCAAGAAGCCGAGCTTGACGGCCTGCCCGAAGACGTCAAACAAACTGCCCGCAACGCAGCCCAGGCCGACGGCAAGGAAGGCTACAAACTCACGCTCAAAATGCCGTGCTACCTGCCGGTGATGCAGTTCGCCAGCAGCAGCGCGCTGCGCCAGACGCTGTACCGCGCCTACGTGACCCGCGCCTCGGACCAGGCCGGCACCGACCTCAGCCAGTTTGACAACACCGACATCATCAACGAGCTGTTGGCACTGCGGCTGGAAGAAGCCAAGCTGTTGGGGTACCCGAATTTCGGCACGCTGTCGGTGGTGCCCAAAATGGCCGACTCGCCCGAGCAGGTGGTGACGTTTTTACGTGACCTGGCGCAGCGCGCCCGCCCCTTTGCCGAGCAAGACCTGGCCGACCTGCGCAGCTTTGCCAGAGAGCACCTGAACCTGACCGAGCCGCAAGCCTGGGACTGGCCTTTTATCAGCGAAAAGCTCAAGGAAGCGCGTTACGCCTTCAACGAACAAGAAGTCAAACAGTACTTTCCGCTGCCCCGCGTGCTGGCCGGCCTGTTCGACATTGTGCAAACCCTGTTCGAGGTCAGCATTCGCGAGGACCACGCCCCGGTGTGGCATGAGTCGGTGCGCTTTTTCCGCATCGAGCGCGCCACCAAGCAAGGCACACCCGAGTTGGTGGGCCAGTTTTACCTCGACCCGCAGGCACGCAACGGCAAGCGCGGCGGCGCATGGATGGACGACGTGCGCGCGCGCTGGCTGCGCCCCGACACGCAGCAATTGCAGACCCCGGTGGCGCACTTGGTGTGCAATTTTGCCAGTGGCGTGAATGGCAAACCGGCCTTGCTGACGCATGACGATGTCACCACCCTGTTCCACGAATTTGGCCACGGCTTGCACCACATGCTGACGCGGGTGAATGAGCGTGACGTGTCGGGCATCAGCGGCGTCGAATGGGACGCCGTCGAGCTGCCCAGCCAGTTCATGGAGAACTTCTGCTGGGAGTGGGACGTCATCAAAAACATGTCGGCCCACGTTGACACCAATGCACCGTTGCCACGCGCGATGTTCGACAAGATGCTCGCCGCCAAAAACTTCCAGAGCGGCATGCAAACGCTGCGCCAGATCGAGTTTTCGCTGTTTGACATGTTGCTGCACACCTCGCATGATCCGGCACACGACATCATGCCGCTGCTGCAACAGGTGCGACAGGAGGTGGCGGTGCTGCTGCCACCCGTCTGGTCGCGCACCGCGCACACCTTCAGCCACATTTTTGCCGGCGGTTATGCGGCCGGTTATTACAGCTATAAATGGGCTGAGGTCTTGAGCAGCGACGCCTATGCCGCCTTTGAAGAAACGGTGGGCTCAGACGGTCTGCCCAATGCGCAAACCGGTCAAAAATACCGCCAGGCGATTCTGGAAGCGGGCGGTAGCCGCCCGGCCATCGAGTCGTTCAAAGCGTTTCGTGGCCGCGAACCCACCCTGGATGCGCTGCTACGCCACCAGGGCATGGTGCCAACTACCTGAGGAGCGAGCAACATGCGATCACCTTTTTTTGCCGATCAGTCTGCGGTCGCCAACACACACCCGACCTTGGGCTGGTTGGTGACTCTGGCCTTTGGCTGTATCACTCTTGGCAATGGCACGTTGCAGGCGCAAACGGTCTATCGCATCGTCGGGCCGGACGGCCAGGTCACGTTTTCCGACAAGCCCCCGGCCACGCCCGCCAGCAAAGTTACGCCGCTGGAAAACGCGCGGCCAACTGCCGCGCCTGTTGCGCCCGAACTGCCCTATGTGCTGCGCCAGGTGGTCGGCAAATACCCGGTCACGCTTTACAGCAGCAGCGGCGCTTGTGCACCGTGTGACAGCGCTCGCAAGCTGCTTACAGCCAGAGGGGTGCCATTTTCAGAAAAAACCATCGGCACGGCGCAAGACGCCGAGGCTTTGCAAAAACTCAGCGGTGGCAACGCGGTGCCATTTTTAACCATCGGCACGCAACACGTCGCGGGTTTTTCGACTTCGGAATGGACCGAACATCTGAATGCCGCAGGTTACCCGCAGAGCAACCAATTGCCAGCCAACTACCGCCAAGCACCGCCAGCCCCGCTGGTTGCACCTGCAAATCCAGCCGCGCCAGAGCCGGCCACCAGCGCACCCGCAGAGCCACTGCTGCCGTCCGTCACGGCACCACAAACCAGCCCCGACAACCCGGCCGAAATCAAGTTTTAGTCAGACGGGTAGCGCGATCTGGTGATCGACGCTGTACTGGTAGTCCTTGAA
>NZ_JACUUE010000188.1 GCF_014859475.1 Rhodoferax sp. | reverse complement strand
GTATCGGGCCGGATACGGGGGGCTCGCAGTGACGAAGTCTCTGTTCAAGGTCCGTGTGCGGTATCGGGCCGGGTACGGATGGCTCGCGATGACGGTGCTATTTCATGATTTGGGGCGTCGGCTTGGATTCATGAATACAAAGGGACTTCCCTCTTCCCGGTAACGGCATCAAGTGCCAAGATTGGGTTCGGAAAAGTCAATCTACAACCTTTTGTAGGAGAAGTCCCATGAGCGAGATCACACGAGTTGGCGTTGACCTGGCGAAAAATGGTTAGTGCAACAAGGCCGTCTGTAGATGTGCAGTCTGTTCCTCGTTTTAGCGCAGCTTCTGTTCACACGAATGCAAAATACTGTTGATCAGGAAAATGCAAATCCATCCTTGACTTATCGGGAAGTCCCTGTAGCAAGTTAGGGCTTGCCCGCCTGACGCTGCTTTTTCGCCCGGATCACAGTCCAGGCCAGTCGCCCTGCCGCCAACAGGTTGACCGCGATGACAGCCATGGCTGGCCAGAACGGCAACTCATAACCCGAGACGGCGGACGACACGAGCAAGCCGCCCAGCACCAGCGCGGCGATCAGCATGGTGACCGTGGCGCCATTCACGGCGCCACGTTGAAAGTGTTTTGAGGTCATGGTGCGAGTATAAAAAGATTAAGTTGGCCGCAATTCTACGGACCGTCTCGCATACCCCATGAGGCTGGTTTTGACGGCGCCTCAGGCCCGCGCATCACCCCAGCGCAGCTGGGTGGCATCGTCGTCATGGTAAAGCGTGTCGCCATGGCGGTCGACACAATAGTCAGGCGACACGATCATTTCGTTAATGCGCATGTCGGCGGCAATGCGGGTGTATTCGAACAAAATGCTGCGCACCAACTTGCAGCCGGTGCGCAAGTGGCAGCCGTGGCCGATCCAGGCTGGACCCACGATCGACACGCCGGGCTCGATGCGCACACTGGAGCCAATGTAAACCGGGCCCTCGATGTTGACCTGATGCCAGGGGATGGACGTGTTGATGCCGACCCAAATACCCGGTTTGATTTCGCGCCCGGGCATGGTCATGTCGGCCACCTCACCACTCAAGACCCGCTGCAACACCGACCAGTAGTCTCCCACCCGGCCAATGTCCAGCCAATGGAAGGGCCGGTTTTGCACATAAAACGGCAGCTCATGCGCGACCAGGTCCGGGAACAGTTGGGAACCAATGTCATACACCTTGCCCGGTGGAATGAAACCGATCACGGCGGGCTCAAAAATGTAGATGCCGGTACTTGCCAGCGTTGACTTGGCCTCGGCCGGCTTGGGTTTTTCCTGGAAAGACTTAATGAGCCCATCCTCTGCGGCCACCACCACGCCATAGTTTTGCACGTCGGCCAACGGCACGTCCATGGCCACCACACTGGCCATTGCCTGCTTGGCGTGGTGCTCCGCCAGGGCGGCGGTGATGTCGAGGTCGATCAGCGCGTCGCCGCACAGCACCAGCGTGGACTCGTCAAAAAAACCGCTGAAATCCTGAATGCGCCGCATGCCACCGGCCGAGCCAAAAGGCCGCGGCAAGATTTCGCCATGGTCGCGCACGCCTTCGTAGGAATAGCCAATTTGCACACCCCAACGCCGGCCGTCACCAAAATACTCCTCTATTTTTTTATGATGCCAGGCCACGTTGACCATGATCTCGGTGACGCCGTGGCGCGCCAGATGCTCGATCAGGTACTCCATCACCGGCTTACCCAGAATGGGCACCATCGGCTTGGGAATATCGCGCGTCAGGGGGCGCACGCGGGTGCCTTGGCCCGCAGCCAAAATCATGCCTTTAGCCATGTTGAACTTGCCGGATAACGTGGATTCAGCGCACGATCAAAACGGGCACCTTGCAATTGGCCAGCACCTTGGTGGCCACCGAACCCACCACCAGGTTGAGCAAGGCACCGTGACCGTGCGAGCCCATCACCACCATGTCGAATTTGCCGTCATCGGCCATTTTGGCGATCAGTTCGCCCGCGTTGCCGGTTTTCCAGCTGGCCTTGACCTTGACACCGTGGCGCTCGAGAAATTTGCTGACCGGTACCATGACTTTTTGACCTTCGTCTTCGTAGTACTTGGCGACCAGTTCCTTGCCCAGTGCAGCGCGCGCCTGGGTCGGCAGCATCATTTGGGCGGTGAGCGCGGTGTATTCGTTTTTAGGCGATAACATCTCATGGGCAGCCAGGTAACCCAGCATTTTCTTGGTGTACGAACTGCCATCAACGGCGAGAAGAATCTTCATGAGGAACTCCTTTAATGGGATGCCAGTGTACCCAAACGGGACTGCGCCAACTTGTCAATTGTCAAAAGTCCAGAATCAAAAATCAAAATGTGTGTCTGCCATGTGATGCCCCGCGGGCGGCAGGACTGTGCCACGCAGGCTTCGGCGGGCTCGCTGGCGCTGACCCCGTCAGGGCACCAGTTGCGCCACAAGTCCAGCCTTCTCCAGAACTGCCAGCACCTCGGTGATGTGCTGCGGACCCCGGGTCTGGATCACCAGCTCGATCTCCACGTTTTGCGCCGCCAGCGTGGTAAATGCCCGTTGGTGATGCACCTCGTTGATGTTGGCCCCGGCGTTGGCAACCGTGGCGGTGATCAGCGCCAGCGAGCCCGGCACGTCGCGTGCGCTCACCTTCAGACGCGCCAGCCGCCCGGCCCGAACCATGCCGCGCTCGATGATGGCCGCCAGCAAGAGCGGGGCGATGTTGCCGCCGCACAGCACCACGCCCACCTTTTTGCCTTTGAAACGTTCGGGGTATTTCAGCAGCGCCGCCAGCCCGGCGGCCCCGGCACCTTCGACCAGGGTTTTCTCAACCTCAAGCAGCATCACGATGGCCTGCTCGATGTCGCCCTCATCGACCAGCACAATGTCGTTCACCTTGTCGCGAATGATGGCCTGCGGCAACACGCCGGGCGTGCCCACCGCAATGCCCTCGGCAATGCTGCTGGTGCCCTGCGGCAGGTGCGTGCCCTTGATGGCATTGAACATGGCGGGAAACCGCGAGGCCTGCACGCCAATGATCTCGATGCCGGGCCGAACAGCCCGCGCCGCCGTGGCCATGCCGGCTATCAGGCCACCGCCACCAATCGCCACCACCAGTGTGTCTAGGTCGGGCACGTCCTGGAGCATCTCCAGCGCCACCGTGCCCTGGCCGGCCACGATGTCGGGGTCGTCGTAGGGGTGGACAAAGATCAGGTGTTGCTGCTCGGCCAGCAGCAGCGCATGGGCGCGCGCCTCGTCGAGCGTGTCGCCATGCAGCACGATGTCGGCACCAAACCCGCGCGTGCGATCGATCTTGACGCCCGGCGTGAAATGCGGCATCACGATTACCGCGCGAATACCCAGGCGCTGCGCGTGGTAAGCCACCCCCTGCGCATGGTTGCCCGCGCTCATGGCAATCACACCGCGGGCGCGCTCGTCGGCATTGAGCTGCGCCAGCTTGTTGCAGGCGCCGCGCTCCTTGAACGACGCGGTGAATTGCAGGTTCTCGAACTTCAGCACCACCTGCGCCCCGGTGATGTCTGACAGTGTTTGGGAGGCAACGCAGGGCGTGCACAGCAGGTGCCCTTGCAGGCGCTGCGCGGCTTGTCGAATGTGGGTGAGTTCAATCATGGCCGCATTGTGCATTGTGCATTGTGCATTGTGCATTTGGGTATTCCGGCCCATCGTGACCGGTATCCTGGCCGACTTGAACAGGTAGTAGCGATGCTGGCGTGGCAGGCTCACGAAGCAACCCGGAATCATTCAAGCGGCGTGCAGGCGCTGCGCATATTCATCCACCCTCTTCGGGCTAGTCTCACCAGCTTTCAACTGGAGCCGACATGCCCGATACCCGAAGGATCACTATGCGTTACATCTTTGACATCCTGCGCCTCAAACTCCAACAGCACCACTCGCACCAGCACATCGCTGATGCCCTTGGCATCTCCAAAGGCGTCGTCACCAAATACGTCAAACTCGCCAGCAAAGCCGGTTTGCAATGGCCCCAAATCCAGACCCTGGACGAGACGGCACTGCACACCCGCCTGATGGGCACACCCCAGCGTGCCAGCAGCTTTGTGGCCCCCGACTATGGCCACCTGCACCAGGAGCTGGGCCGCAAAGGCATGACCCTGATGCTGCTGTGGCAAGAGCACAGCGAGAGCCACCCCGGTGAATCGGTACACAGCTACTCCCAGTTCTGCGAGAACTACCGCCGCTTCGCCAAAACCCTCAAACGCTCCATGCGCCAGATTCACCGCGCAGGCCAGAAGATGTTCATCGACAATTGCGGCCCCACCGTGGCGCTGACAAGCGGTGAGCGTGCCCAGATCTTCGTCTCTGCCCTGGGCGCTTCGGGCTACACCTTCGCCTACGCCACCGCCAGAGAGACCACCGCCGACTGGCTCGGTGCCACCGCACAAGCGCTGCGCTTTTACGGCGGTTGTGTCGAACTCATCGTGCCCGACAACCCACTGATCCTGTACCGGGTGATGCGCAGCCGACTCAGGGACAGCCATTCCCAGATTTCACCAGAGCGCGCGCTGGACAAGTTGCGCCGTATTCAGCATCAGGTGGTCAAGGTCAACGATTTGGAGCCCATTGCGGCGCTCTCCAGCATCAACCAGGAACACACGGAGATTTTGCAAGCACTGACGATCAAGAAACCAACCCTTCCCGCCCAGCTGACCCTTTTGTAGTGGCACACTTGAACCGTGCCCCTATAGGAATCAACGACTTACAAATTTAACTGTCGAACTCGGGTGGCCACAACCCAATGGTCAAAACTCGAAGTCCGAGGATATCTGTTGGCTACAGTTTGGCTACGGATGGGCTATTTTTGGACTACAAAGCAAGACGCCCGCATTAAGCGGGCGTCTTTTCAAGCTAAGTGCTTGATTTTATTGGTTGCGCGAGAAGGATTTGAACCTCCGACCTTTGGGTTATGAGCCCAAC
>NZ_JACUUE010000187.1 GCF_014859475.1 Rhodoferax sp. | reverse complement strand
TGTTCAAGGTCCGTGTGCGGTATCGGGCCGGATACGGGGGGCTCGCAATGACGAAACTGGCGCGCCTTGCGGGAGGCCTGCCCGCCTTACTGCGCCAACCAGCCGCCGTCCATGTTCCAGGCCACGCCGCGCACGTTGTTGCCGGCGGGCGAGCAGAAGAACACCGCCAGCGCGCCGAGTTCTTCGGGGGTGGTGAACTGCAGTGATGGCTCTTTTTCGCCCAGCAGCAGTTTTTTGGCTTCGTCGTTGGACACACCCAGCGCGGCGGCCTTGGCGTCCACCTGTTTTTGCACCAGCGGTGTCAGCACCCAGCCCGGGCAGATGGCGTTGCAGGTGATGCCAGTGGAGGCGTTCTCCAGCGCGGTCACCTTGGTCAGCCCCACCACGCCGTGCTTGGCCGTGACGTAAGCCGATTTTTCAGCCGAAGCCACCAGCCCGTGCACCGAGGCCACGTTAATGATGCGGCCCCAGCCCGCGGCCTGCATGGCCGGCAACGCCAAGCGGGTGGCGTGAAAAGCACTACTCATGTTGATGGCGATGATGGCGTCCCAGCGCTCCGCGGGGAAGTTCTCGATGCGCGCCACGTGCTGGATGCCGGCGTTGTTGACCAGAATATCGACCCGGCCGAACTGCTCGGCGGCAAACGCCATCATGGCCGCAATCTCGTCAGGCCGGCTCATGTCGGCGCCGTGGTAACTCACCTTGACACCCAGCGCAGCAATGGCTGCCTTGGGGCCATCCACATCGCCAAAACCGTTCATGACGATGTTGGCACCCTGGGCGGCCAGGGCCTTGGCAATGCCCAGACCAATGCCGCTGGTGGAGCCGGTAACAAGCGCTGTTTTGCCTTTGAGCATGAGATATTTCTCCGAAAAAAATGGTTGATTGGATCGCGCCGGAAGAGTTCTGGCCGAGTTTGAATTAGGATGCCACCAAGCCATTATCCCGCCTCCAACCTGCCTACCGACTTCGCCATGCTCGAACCCACTCTTGAATTTGTCAACTGCCCTGATGCTCAAGGCAGCCACCGCATGGCCTATTGGCAATGGGGCGAGCCCGCCAGCAGCCATGTGGTGCTGTGCGTGCATGGCCTGACGCGCCAGGGCCGCGACTTCGACGTGCTGGCGCAAGCCCTGTGCCAGCGCGCCGCCGACACCGGCCAAAGCCTGCGCGTGGTCTGCCCCGACGTGGTCGGGCGCGGCCAAAGCGACTGGTTGAAAGACCCGTCTGGCTACCAGATTCCCTTTTATGCGGCCGACATGCTGGCCTTGCTGCAGCAGTTGCAACCCGGCACGCTCGACTGGCTTGGCACCAGCATGGGCGGGCTCATCGGCATGGTGGTGGCCGGCCTGCCCGAAGCCCCCGCGTTTGCAAAAGTTCGCCGCCTGGTGCTCAACGACGTGGGCCCGGTGATCGAATGGCAGGCGCTGCAGCGCATCGGTCAGTACTTGGGCAAGACCGGTGCCTTTGCCACCGAGCAGCTGGCGGCCGATGCCTTGTGGGCGGTGGCCAGCAGCTTCGGCCCGCACACCCCGGCGCAATGGCTGGCGCTGACGCGACCCATGCTCAAACCCCTGGGCGATGGCAGTGGCCGCCTGACACTGCACTATGACCCGGCCCTTGCCGAGCCCTTCAAGGCGGTCACGCCCGAGTCTGCGGCGCAGGGCGAGGCCTTGTTGTGGCAAGCCTATGACCAGATCACGGCCAGCACCCTGCTGGTTCGCGGTGCCGATTCAGACTTGTTGTCACCCGGCACAGCGCGCGCCATGACCCAGCGCGGCCCGCAAGCCCGCCTGCTCGAATTTGCCGGTGTCGGCCACGCCCCCACTTTTGTCGCGCCCGACCAGGTGCAGGCCGTGGTGTCGTTTTTGTTGGAATGAGCATGGAGTCCAACACCCCTGGATTGCCGCGCTACGCTCGCAATGACGAGTCCAGCATCCCTGGATTGCCGCGCTACGCTCGCAATGACGAGTCCAACACCCCTGGATTGCCACGTTTGGGCTCGCAATGACAGCTTTAGCACCGTCATTGCGAGGAGCGAAGCGACGTGGCAATCCATGATGATGACGATCAACGCAAAATATTTCAATGAAAAGCCAAGCACCCGCTACTTCTGACAACAGCGCCATCAAACCCGTATTGCCGGTCGTGGCGGCCACCGCGCACAGCCTGCCAGAGCAGGCCAACACACTGGTGCGCGCGCGCGCTTTTGCCGAGCCGCTGCTGGCCAGCGAACTGCTCGACACGGGTGAAAACATACTGGCCCACGCCGATGCCGTGGCCGACATCCTGCGCAGCATTGGCGGCTCGGAAGCCATGCAGGCGGCCAGCTACCTGGTGTATGCCTGCGACCACCTCAACCGCCCGCAAGAGCTCATCGCCAAAGCCTTTGGCGACAATTTTGCCGCGCTCGCCATGGAAACCACCAAGCTGGTGCGGGTGCAGCGCCAGGCGCGCCTGGCCCAACTGGCGTCGGCGCGCAGCAGCGCTGCGAACCAGCAGGCCGACACCTTGCAGACCGAAAACGTGCGCAAGATGCTGCTGGCGTTCTCGCGCGACCTGCGCGTGGTCATGCTGCGCCTGGCCTCGCGCCTGCAAACCCTGCGCTTTTTTGCCGCCAGCAAATTGCCGGTACCCGACGGCATTGCCGCCGAGGCGCTGCAGGTCTTTGCGCCGCTGGCCAACCGCCTGGGCATCTGGGAAATCAAGTGGGAAATGGAAGACCTGGCGTTTCGTTTTCAGGAGCCCGACACCTACCGCCAGGTGGCCAAATGGCTTGACGAAAAACGCGCCGAGCGCGAGGCCAATGTCGAGCGCCTGCGCGCCACGCTGGAGTCTGAGCTCAACGCCACCGGCCTCAGCGCCAAGGTGTCGGGCCGACCCAAACACATCTACAGCATCATCAAGAAAATGCGCGGCAAGGGCCTTGACTTTGCGCACGTTTACGACGTGCGTGCGCTGCGCGTCATCGTGGCCAGCGTGCCCGAGTGCTACGCCGCCCTGAGCTGGGTGCACAGCCATTTCACGCCCTTGCCGGAAGAATTCGACGACTACATCGCCAAGCCCAAGCTCAACGGCTACCAGTCGCTGCACACCGTGGTGCGCGACAGCGGCGGCCAGGTCTGCGAGATTCAGATCCGCACCCAGGCCATGCACGACCATGCCGAAAACGGCGTGGCGGCCCACTGGGCCTACAAAGAGGCCGGTGCCAAGGGCTACGCCGGGGTTTCGGCCAGCGGCGCTTTTGAGACCAAAATTGCCGTGCTGCGCCAACTGCTCGAATGGGAGCGCGACCTGTCAGGCACCCAGCCCCATGGCGTGTTCGACGACCTCATCTACGCGCTGACACCCGAGGCCGCCATTGTCGAGCTGCCCCAAGGCGCCACCGCCGTTGACTTTGCCTACAGCGTGCACACCAGCCTGGGCCACCGCTGCCGCGGCGCGCGTGTGGACGGAGTCATGGTGCCGCTCAACACGCCGCTCAAAAACGGCCAGACGGTGGAAGTCATCACGGTCAAAGAGGGCGGCCCCTCGCGCGACTGGCTCAATTCCGAGCAGGGTTACCTGGTGAGTCACCGCGCCCGCACCAAAGTGCGGGCCTGGTTCAACGCTTTGGCTTTGGCCAAGACCACCGCCAAAGGCCGCGAAGCCGTCGAAAAACTGCTGCAGCGCGAGGGCAAGACCGCCCTCAAGCTCGACGACCTGGCCGCACAGCTCGGCTTCACCTCGGCGGACGCGCTCTTCGAAGTGGTCGGCAAGGAAGAATTTTCGCTACGCGCCATCGAGCAATTGCTGCGCCCCGACGAGCCGCCCCAGCACGACCTTGAGGCACCGCTCATCCGCAAACCGCGCAGTGACAGCAACCCCAGCAAGGGCGGCCTGCTGGTGGTGGGCGTGGACTCGCTCATGACGCAAATGGCCAAATGCTGCAAACCGGCCCCGCCCGATGCCATTTGCGGCTTCGTCACGCGCGGCAAAGGCGTCAGTGTGCACCGCACGGATTGCCCCAATTTAAAAGAAATGGTCGCCAAAAACGGCGAGCGCCTGATCGACGTCGAATGGGGTCTGAACCAAACTGCCGGTGGTTCGGTGTTCCCGGTTGATGTGGCCGTGCAGGCGCAAGACCGCCAGGGTCTGTTGCGCGACATCTCCGAGGTGTTCACCAAGGAAAAAATGAACGTCATCGGTGTGCAAACCCAGTCCATCAAAGGCACGGCGTGGATGACCTTTACCGTGGAAGTCGCCGACTCGGGCCGCCTGCACAAGGTGCTGGGCCTGGTGGCAGAATTGCCCGGCGTGCGCTCGGCGCGGCGCAGGTAAGCTAATTCGCGGCTCCCTATGGGGCTGTTAATAAATAACCAATCCAATTCAGCCTGACCGGATGCAGTAGTGCCAGTCACCATGGAATTCGTTGCGGTCAATTTTTATGTCCGCCATCTGCGCATCCGAGATGACCAAACCTTTTGGATACTCGGCGGTGTCGAGTTCGGCTTGCACTGTCAAGCCACTGCGCGTTTTGGTGTTGGCAATGAGGTTGACGATGACCTCATGACTGACCAGCGGACGGCCACGCCAATTCATGGTGATGAACGAGAAGAGGCGATGTTCGATCTTGTTCCACTTGCTCGTTCCTGGAGGAAAGTGGTGAACCCCATTGAGTGCCTTGGAGCACCAGATGCGCCGGGTCTCGATGCGTCCATGATCAGGCGGTGTGACCTCCACGAAATGTGGCGCTTTGCGATCCTGAAACAACAACGTCATGTCGTTTTGCCGCGTGGCCTGATTGCCTTTGGCTGTCGAGCAAACGCGTTGCGTTGTTGTTCGAGCTGCTCGGCCAAGACCAAGTCGTGCAGGTGGACCACAGCCGCCTAGCAGCCTGTCGGACACAGCATTTCAAAATTTCCAACTTTGAATTTGCTTAAAAAGCAGGCAATCCTGATTGGATTTTGGCGATTTTGAGT
>NZ_JACUUE010000186.1 GCF_014859475.1 Rhodoferax sp. | reverse complement strand
CTCTGTTCAAGGTCCGTGTGCGGTATCGGGCCGGGTACGGATGGCTCGCAATGACAACCGCTTTCCAACAAAGCCTGGTCGCGTTACAACTGACCCTCGGTCAGCGTATCGAGCTGGAACAGCCCACTTTTGTGCCACAGCCAGGTGTCGGTGTAGGTGACCCGGCCCATGCGCACGGGAGCGGGGTAGGGCGCAGCCAGGCGCACGGTGCGCTCGATTTCGGCCATCACCTCGGGGGCGTGATTGGGCGCGCGCATCCAGCTGGTGCGGGTGACCAGGCCCATGCCGTCCACTTCGACCTGCAATACGCCCACGGCGTAGAGCAGGGGCGGCATCTTGCCGCGGTACACGCGCTTCATATTGCGCTCATACAAGTGACTGGCAGCGTCCAGCCGGTAAGCGCGGGGCGTGACGGCGTTCGACACAAAAGAGGGCACAGCCACCGGCGGGGCTACGACCACGGGGGCAGGCGGGGGCGGGGGCGCTGGCAAGGGCGCGGGCGGCGGCAAGGGTGTCGAGGTGCACCCTGCCAAAATTACAACGACGCTGGCCACCAGGCGCAGCGGAATCTGCTTGAGGCGTAATGGGGCAAAAATGTTCATGAGGCGTCTCGAAAAAAGTGATGGCTTGCGCAGTCTGATTTTGCGCTGCCACTGCCAAAACCGTAATATGCATCAAAAATGACGGCACCTGACCCGGGAAATGCGCGAAAGGTAAGTTATTGTGACAGCCAGCGAACAACGCATCAAACTTTTGGCCTCGCAGGATGCCATTTGGGTCACGGTGCAAGCGCACCGCGGCTCGGCGCCGCGCGAGGCGGGCGCCTGGATGGCGGTGTTTTCCGGTGTCACTTTGGGCAGCATTGGCGGTGGTCATCAGGCAGCTGCGCTGGTGCAGGTGCTGGGCCGTGTGCCGTTTTGTGTGAACTGGTTTGACAGCTGCCACGGCATCTTTGCTGACACCTTGCCGGGCGTCCACTTTTTATCGGCTCACGCAAAAACGGCGGAGCGCTGCTGCGATCCGCCGTTTTTTTGATCAAGTTGAGCGAGCTTTAACGCGCCCGCTCAGCCAAATACATCTCGATGCGGCGGTTCTTGGCGCGGCCCTCTGCGGTGTAGTTGTCGGCAATGGGCTCGTAGGAGCCACGACCGTCGATCTGGATGCGTTGGCCATTCACACCGCGGGCCACCAGGTAGTTGCGCGCGCTGGCTGCCCGGTTGATCGACAGCGGGTTGTTGATGGCATCCGAGCCGGTGCTGTCGGTGTGGCCGATGATGCGAATCTCGGTGTTGGGCTGGTTGGCCAGACCTTGCGCAAACTGATCCAGGATGGGGCGCAGGTTGGGCTTGATGACCGCACTGTTGATGTCGAACGAAATGTCGCTCGGAATATTGAGCTTGAGCTGGTTGTCGGCGGTTTGCGTCACATCCACGCCGGTGCCGGCAGTGGCTTGCTCCATCTCGGCTTTTTTCTTCTGCATTTGGGTGGACCAAATGTAGCCACCCAAGGCACCTACACCGGCCCCGATGGCGGCCGATTTGCCGCTGTCGCCAATGGCAACGCCAGCCAACGCGCCGACACCGGCGCCAATGGCGGAGCTGCGCTGCGCCTCGGTCATGTTTTCGCAACCGGTGAGCAGCACCAGTGCGGCGCTCAGGCCGACAAGTACCGGGCGACTGCGAGTTAGCAAGTTTTTCATGATGGTTCCTTCAGTGTTGTATTCGAAGCCAACTTATACCAGCCCGGCCAGCGTTTGGTGTGTGCGCTGGCGAACACTTGCAGCGAAATGTAACGAAGAATTGAGAATCCGCATGGAATCAGGGGGCAGCCTTGTCGGCTTCGGAGGTAAACGCGTCGGCATAGAACTCGTCTTGGGGCAAACCCGCGGCCAGGTAGTCGGTGCGCGCCGAGTCCACCACAATCGGCGCGCCGCAGGCATACACTTGGTGCCCGCTCAGATCGGGCAGGTCCTGCAGCACCGCGCGGTGCACGAAGCCGGTGCGCCCTTGCCAGTTGTCCTCAGGCAGCGCATCGGAAACCACCGGCACAAAGCGCAGGTTCGGCAGCTCGGCCAATTTGGTTTGCACCCACGCCATCATGTACAGGTCTTGCGGGCGGCGGCCGCCCCAGTACAGCGCGGCCGGGCGTGTGATGCCCTTGAACTGCAGGTGCTCGATGATGGCCTTGATCGGCGCAAAACCTGTGCCCGAAGCTAGCAGCACGATGGGTTTGGTGCTGTCCTCGCGCAGGTAAAAGCTGCCGTAAGGGCCTTCGATGCGCAAAATGTCGCGCTCCTTCATGGTGCCGAACACCTGGTCGGTAAATTTGCCGCCGGGCATGTGGCGAATGTGCAGCTCCAAGCCCTGACCGCTCAGGTGTGGCGCATTGGCCATGGAGTAACTGCGGCGCAGGCCGCCCTGCAGCAAAAACTCGATGTACTGGCCGGCGTGGTAAGCAAACGCGTCGTTGGCCGGCATTTGCAGCTTTAGCACCATGACGTCGGCCGCCACTTGTTGCAGTGTGGTCACGCGCGTCGGCATTTTCTTGATGGGCAAAGCGCCTTCCTGCGTGACTTGACGCGACTCCAGCACCACGTCGCTCAAAGCGCTGGCACAGCAGGTCAGCACAAAGCCCTGCGCTTCTTCGGCGTCGCTGAGCGCCTTGCTCTGGTGCGCGCCGTGCTGCACCGTGCCGCTGATTTTTTTGCATTTGCAGGAACCGCAAGCGCCGTCCTGACAGCCGTAAGGCAGGTTGATGCCTTGCGCGATGCCGGCGGCCAGAATGGTGTCACCGGCGGGCACGGTAAAGTTGCGCCCGCTGGGCTCGATGGTGATGTGAAAAGCCGTTGGGCTGGCGCTGCCGGTCATATTCTGGTTATCCTCAAAGCTTCGAGTTTTCAAAGGAGTAGATTTTGCCTGCATTGCGAAGCCCCCATACGTTGCTTTATGCAACCCGTCCTGGTGCCCTGCCAGCGCGTTTCCGGCGCGAACGCGTGCTGCTGGTGGGCTGTGGCGACATCGGCCTGCGCGTGGCACGCGAGCTGAGGCCCCGTGTGCGCTTGCTGGCGCTGACCTCGCAGGCTTCGCGCGTGGCGGCGTTGCGGGCTTTGGGCATCACGCCGCTGGTGGGCAATCTGGACAAGCCCGCCAGCCTCAAGCGGCTGAGCGGCCTGGCCACGCGCGTGGTGCACATGGCACCGCCGCCCGACAGCGGCAGCCAAGACACCCGCACCCGGGCGCTGCTGCAGGTGCTGCGCCGTCGCTCAGCCGTGCAAAGCCTGGTTTATGGCTCAACCAGCGGGGTTTACGGCGACTGCCAGGGCGAGGTGGTCACGGAGCATCGTGCCGTCAACGCTGCCACCGCTAGAGCGCAGCGGCGCATTGATGCCGAGCAGCGCATTCGGCACTTTGGCCGCGCTGGCGCGGTACGGGTCAACACCCTGCGCATTCCGGGCATCTATGCACCCAACCGCGAGGGGGGCACGCCGCGCGGGCGGCTGCTCAAAGGCACGCCGGTGCTGCAAGCCAGTGATGATGTTTACACCAACCACATCCACGCCGACGACCTGGCGCGCGCCAGCATTGCCGCCCTGTGGCGCGGCCGACCCGCTCGGGTCTACAACGTCAACGACGACACCTGCCTGAAGATGGGCGACTACTTTGATCTGGCTGCCGATTTGTATGGCCTGCCACGCCCGCAACGCGTGCCGCGCGCCACCGCCAATGCGCAATTGCCGCTGATGCTGCTGAGCTTCATGGGCGAGTCGCGCCGCATGGACAACACCCGGCTCAAGACCGAACTGCGCGTGGCGCTGCGCTATGCCACGGTGGCGCAGGGGCTGATGGACGACAAAATTTAGCCGCTGCGTTACGAGCCCGTGCTCATGGCAAAACTGCGGGTGAACGCCATGCCATCAATGCTGCCGTAGAGCGTGACCTGGTAGGTGGTGTAGGGGTCCAGGGGAACCGTGGGCACCACAAAAACTTCGTTGTCGCTGATATAGGGATCGATCCTGGGCTCACGCGCTGTCAGTACTGTGGTGGGCACGCTCACGCCGTATTCGCTCACGACGCTGTTGAAGGTGAGAGTCAGGGTCTGTTCGGCATCCACTTTGAGGTAAATCGGTGGTCCCACGGTTTCGCTGGTGCTGGTCATATCAGGAAACGGATTGGGGCTTTCATAGACGGGCACAAACTTGGTGGGAATATTGCTGCTGCCCTGGCATGGGTAGGTGGCGACGTTGCCGATGCCCAGTGCGATGCGCTGATGGGGAGATGTGTAGCCGAAGAGTGAGCCAAAGCGGTATTCTTCGCGCCAGGTTGTTGCATTGATTTTGGATGTTGCTATGTACGCACCAAGGCCGACATCGCTACCTTCAAACATCGCACCAGACAAGTGGTAAACCGTGTTGAGCAGGCTGCGCATTGAATTGGCGCCGCGTTCTTCCATGGTTGGAAAGATGGGCTGGTGGGTATATTCCCGTTCGGTCGCCTCCAGGATTTCGGCTAAGCCCAGATAGTTGTATTCTCGATATTCCGCTCGATCCCAAGGATAGACGCCAGTGAATCCGGGAACGCCTGGTGTTTCCAAGTGGCTCAATTGGTAGACCCCGGTTGCAATAGAAAGATCAACCAGGTACTTTGAGTGGCTCCAAGCGGCTACGTTGAGTTTGGCATTGGGTGTCAATGCACCAAAGCCGCACAGTGTGCGTGCTTCCTGCAGGACGTTCCATGCCCCCAGTTCAGCTTGGTCAGGCAAGTAGCTGGCTGTTTCAACTGTCGGCGAATCATCACCCCCGCCCCCGCAAGCCACCAGGCCCAGCGCGAGGATCAGTGATAAAGAAACAGAAGCTGGTTTTGTCATCATGTTTGAACCCGTAAAGCTCGTCTGAGGGTAAGCGCATCGATCAGGGCAGAATACATCCATTCACACTCTATTACATCTGCGTCATGACCATGATCACGAAACCTGCTGGCGAT
>NZ_JACUUE010000185.1 GCF_014859475.1 Rhodoferax sp. | reverse complement strand
CTTTTGCACCGTTATAGCAATTTCTTATTGTGAAATACGCTTTTTGCATAATGTGATGTACTTTTATGGAGCGTTACTTATGAAATATTCTTCTGTTCAGAATTTTTTGGAACATGTGGCCCAGCGTAATCCGGGGCAACCTGAGTTCTTGCAGGCCGTCACCGAGGTGATGGAAAGCCTGTGGCCTTTTATTGCTGCGCACCCCAAATACGCAGAGCAAGGCTTGCTGGATCGCCTGGTCGAGCCCGAGCGCGTGATCATGTTCCGCGTCTGCTGGACCGATGACCACGGCAGCGTGCAGGTCAACAAGGGCTACCGCATCCAGCACAGCATGTCCATTGGCCCGTACAAGGGCGGGCTGCGTTTTCACCCGTCGGTGAACCTGTCGATTCTGAAGTTTCTGGCTTTCGAGCAGACTTTCAAGAATGCCCTCACCACGCTGCCCATGGGTGGCGCCAAAGGCGGCTCCGACTTTGACCCCAAGGGCAAGAGCCCGGCTGAGGTGATGCGGTTCTGCCAGGCCTTTGCCAGCGAACTGTTCCGCCACGTTGGTGCCGACACCGATGTGCCCGCAGGCGACATTGGTGTCGGCGGGCGCGAAGTGGGCTTCATTGCCGGCATGTACAAAAAACTCAGCAACCGTGCGGATTGCGTGTTTACCGGCAAAGGCATGTCGTTTGGCGGCTCGCTGATTCGCCCCGAGGCCACCGGCTACGGCGCGGTCTATTTTGCCGAAGAAATGCTCAAGCAACGCGGCCTGAGTTTTGACGGCATGCGCGTGAGCGTGTCGGGTTCGGGCAACGTGGCGCAGTACGCCGTTGAAAAAGCCATGGCGCTCGGTGCCAAGGTGGTCACGGTGTCGGATTCGAGCGGCACGGTGATCGACGAGGCCGGCTTTACCCCCGCCAAACTGGCGGAGTTGATGGAGGTGAAAAATCACCTCTACGGTCGCGTCAGCGATTACGCCAAGCGCACCAACACCCGGTTTGAGGCCGGTGTGCGTCCGTGGGCCGTGCCGGTTGACGTGGCGCTGCCGTGTGCCACGCAAAACGAACTCGACGGCGCGGATGCTGCCACGCTGGTGAAGAACGGTGTCAAGTGCGTGGCCGAGGGTGCCAACATGCCTTCCACGCTGGAAGCCGTCAAGGTGTTTGAAGCAGCCAAGGTGTTGTACGCACCGGGCAAGGCCAGCAACGCCGGCGGCGTGGCCACCTCGGGCCTGGAGATGAGTCAGAACGCCCTGCGTCTGAACTGGACGCGCGACGAAGTGGACGAGCGTCTGCACGGCATCATGCGCGACATCCACACCGCCTGCCTGCAATACGGCAAGCGCGCCGACGGTTCGTTGAGCTACGTGGATGGTGCCAACCTGGCAGGCTTCGTCAAGGTGGCTGATGCCATGATGGCGCAAGGCGTGATCTGAACACCTGCGCCACGATGGCGTAGTTATGGCCTGTCGCCCATGGTCGTGATAAGCGACTCTCTGTTCCAGGGTGAGCAGAAGCGGGTGGTCATGCGCAACGACGCCGCTGTCGACGCGCCCGGGGTCGTTGTGCGGTCACTGCGCCGCGCCGCCGGCGCGCAGGAGCGCCAGCACGGTGGCTCCTGAGAAGGTACTCCGGGTGCAAATGTGTTTCATGGGTAGCGTTCACGCATGCTGCGCGAATTCAGCAGCAAGCCGGCCAGCAGGGTGAGCAGGGCAACGCTGCCCAGAATCACGGCGGCAGTGCCCCAGGGCCGCCCGATCTGTTGCCGCATCTGGACCAGCAGCACGATGGCCAGCAGCCAATTCAAGGTGGCGCCATAGGCGGCCAGTTGCAGCAGCATCAGGCTCCAGCGCCGCTTGTACAAAAACAGCAGCGGTGCGGCCAGGCTGAGGGCCACCATGCTGTAGCTTCCCGCCCTCAAAAAATGAGCTGCCGTAAGCGCCGCAGCAATTAGAAAAAGAACAATTCGCAAGGTCATCAAAGTCATCCGGAAATCAGGCAATGGCTTGCATTTTTGCATTTTTTCAGCTATTTGGATGCTGTTCAGCCTGGGTTCATGCAGGCGCGTGCAAACTGCAGGCCATACCAATCCACGGAGCTTTCCATGAAACGTCTTACACATCTCGGTATTGCCAGTTTGTTCGCCACCGCCTTGTTCGGTGCCCAGGCCGCCACCTTCACCGACAACGCGCGGGTGCGCAGCGCCGAGCCGCAATATGAAAGCATCAACGTGCCGCGCAACGAATGCAGCAGCCACTGGGTCGATGAAGGCGACGCACGCGTCACCACCGCGCCTCAAAATTCCCAGTCTCGCCAATATGGCGGCGCCATTGTGGGTGGCCTTGCCGGTGGCGTTCTGGGACATCAGGTGGGCGGCGGCAGAGGCAAAGACGCAGCCACCGTCGTGGGTGCGGTGTTGGGTGCCATTGCCGGCGATCACCTTGAAAACCGCAATGCACCGGCCCGCCCCGACGATGGTCAATATGCCAACAACGGGCGCTATCAGCCGACACAACGGGAAGTCCAGCGCTGCCGCACGGTGTATGACGTGCAAAGCCGCATCACCGGCTACCGCGTGACCTATGACTACCGTGGCCAGCAGTACACCACGTTCATGCGCAGCAACCCGGGCGACCGCTTGCCGGTGCGGGTCAGCGTGGAGCCGATTGAACAATAATCAGCCAGCTTTTGGCAGTAGTACCATTGCCAGCATTGCCGCCCAAAACCACCTTACGCCATGAAACTTTTGACCACCGTGATCACTGCCCTGATGCTGACGCTGTCGCTGCCGGCCTGGGCTGATATCAGCCGCGACGACGCCGCCGCCATGGTGCAGAAAGCCACCGGCGGGCGCGTGCTGGCGGTGGAGCAGGCCGAGCAGGACGGCCGCCCGGTCTGGCGCGTCAAGGTGCTCACGCCGCAGGGGGAAGTGGTTGTGGTGCTGATCGACGCCGCCAGCGGACGCAGGCTTTAGCTGTATGCGACTGCTGCTGGTTGAAGACGATGCGGTGTTGCGGCTCAGCCTGAAGCGCAAGCTCGAAGCCGAGGGTTACCGTGTTGACTTGGCCGCCGACGGCGCCGATGGCCTGTTTCAGGCGCGCGAGTACCCGCTGGACCTGGCCATTGTCGATTTGGGACTGCCCAAGTTGAACGGCCTGACGCTGGTGCAGACCCTGCGCGCCGAGGGCCGCACCCTGCCGATCCTGATTCTGACCGCGCGCGGCAGCTGGCAGGACAAGGTGCTGGGGCTGGAGGCGGGCGCCGACGACTATCTGGTCAAACCGTTTGAATACCCCGAGCTGGCGGCGCGCGTCAAGGCGCTGTTGCGGCGCGCACTCAAGGCGACCTCGGAGGTGCTCACGCTGGGGGCCCTGAGCATCGACTTTTCTGCCCAGAGCGCCCGGCTTCATGGTGCGGCGCTTGACTTGACCATGTTCGAATACCGGATGCTGGAATATTTGGTGCGCGAGCGCGCCAGGGTGGTGAGCAAGCAGGAACTGTCTGACTACCTGTACCCGCACGACGAAGACCGTGACAGCAATGTGCTGGAGGTGCTGATTGGCCGTTTACGGCGCAAACTCGATCCGGATGGCCTGCTGGCGCCCATTGAAACGCTGCGCGGTCGCGGCTACCGTTTCGCGTTGCAGTGAAGCCACCACTGTCCATTCGTGCGCGCCTGGTCTGGGCCGCTTTTGCCGTGTTGCTGGTTTTTTTGGCCGGCGCCGGTTGGGCTGTGCAACAGGCTTTTGCCGAAAGCCTGCGCAGTCAGCGCTTTGCCCGCCTGCAAACCACCATTTACCTGCTGATCGCCGGCGCCGAGCTCAACGCTCGGGGCACGCTGGTCATGCCCGCCACGCTGGCCGAACCCCGGCTGTCCTTGCCCGACTCGGGGTTGTACGCCAACATTGCCAATCCGGAAAAAAATGAAGAATGGCAGTCGTCGTCCACGCTCGGCCTCGACCCGCCTTTTGTGCGCCAGCTGGCACCCGGCGAGTGGCACTTTGAAGTCGTCGGCGCAGAAAAAACAGGCCGGGTGTTTCTGGCTGCCAGCTATGCGGTCACGTGGTCGGTGAACGACCGGGCGGCCCCGCTGGTTTTTTCGGTGCTCGAAGACATGGCCGCGTTCGACGATGAGCTGCAAGCCTTCGAGCGCACGCTGTGGCGCTGGCTGGGTGGTGCTGGCCTGCTGTTGCTGCTCGCGCAAACTGTTCTGCTGCGCTGGGGGTTGGCGCCGCTGGGCCGCGTGGCGCGGGAAATCCAGCGCATCGAAAGCGGCGAACAGGCCAGGGTGGAAGGCAGTTATCCGAGCGAGCTCGCCGGGCTCACGCACAACCTCAATGGTTTGATGGATCAGGAGCGGGCCCGGCAAACGCGCTACAAAGACGCGCTGGACGACCTGGCGCACAGCCTCAAAACGCCGCTGGCGGCGTTGCGCGCTTCACTCGATGCACCCGGTGAATTGCCCGCCATGGTGGCGCAGCAAGTGGCGCGCATGGACGACATTGTGGTGCACCAATTGGGCCGGGCCGGGGCCAGCGGCGCTGCGCGTTTTGCGCCGCAGCTGGCGCTCTCGCCCATCCTGGAGCGCATACGCGGCACGCTGGCCAAGGTCTATGTTGAGAAAAACCTGGACTTTGCGCTGGACTGTCCGCCAGAGTTGAGCTGGCGCATTGACGAAGGCGACGCCTTCGAGATGCTGGGCAATCTGCTCGACAACGCGGCCAAGTGGGCACGGCACAGGGTGTTGGTACAAATTCGGCTGGACGGCAAGCGTTTGCACATTCGTGTCTGTGACGACGGCCCGGGCTTTGCCGACCCGCAGGCGGTATTGGCCAGGCGCGTGCGGCTCGACGAGCAGGTGCCCGGTCATGGCATCGGCCTGGCCGTGGTCAAAGACCTGGTGGCCAGCCACCAAGGCGAGCTGACGATTACACGCGCTGATCTGGGCGGCGCGCAAATCGACATTGTTTTGCAAGCGGCGTAAGCCAAATCTT
>NZ_JACUUE010000018.1 GCF_014859475.1 Rhodoferax sp. | reverse complement strand
CGTACGTCATGCTGTACATCACGGTGTCGCGGATGGTGCCGTCGCGGCGCAGGGCATGACCGCGCAGCACACCGTCCTTGCGCGCACCCAGGCGCTCGATGGCAGTTTGCGAGGCAAAGTTGAAGTTGTCAGTTCGCCAGCCCACCACATGGCAGCCGAGCACTTCAAACGCGTGCGTCATCATGAGCAGCTTGCAGGTGCTGTTGACACGGCTGCGCTGCACACTTTTGGCATACCAGGTGTAGCCAATTTCAACCCGCTTGACCGCCGGCAGGATGTCGTGAAAGCTGGTGCTGCCCAGCACCCGGCCGGTGTCAGCGTCAAGCACGGCAAAGGCAAAGCGGTTGCCGGCTTCGCGCATGGCGAGCGCGTCTTCAATGTAGCGGCGCGTGTGCTCGGGTTCCGGCACCGAGGTGACGCGAATGGTCCAGAGCGCCCCGTCAGCGGCTGCCTGGCGCAGGCCGTCTTCGTGCGCCAGCGTCAAAGGGGTCAGCGTGACGCCGTTTTTTTGAAGGATGACTGGTTCAACAAAAGCCATGATGAATCCACTTGAAATTTTTCGGTTTAAGGTTCACGGGCATGCACCAAGTCAGAGCGGCTAGCGTGGCAGGGCCATTGGGCGGCTGACGATTTCTGGTACCCCAGTATGAGGAAGCCGCCCAATGGCCCTGCCACGCGGGTGCAGTGCAATGGGGCTGTTTGCTCGCTCGCAGGCTCGGACGGTTTCACAATGGGCAACATCAGTCACCGGTTGCGGCT
Organism: Rhodoferax sp.; assembly: GCF_014859475.1. Classification (GTDB taxonomy): domain Bacteria; phylum Pseudomonadota; class Gammaproteobacteria; order Burkholderiales; family Burkholderiaceae_C; genus Rhodoferax. Next base: position 26,993 of record NZ_JACUUE010000018.1, on the reverse strand, counting down.
CTGCATGAACACCAGCTTTTCAAACAGGCTTACATCCTGTTCATTCTTCAGCAGCGCCCCGACCAGCGGCGGCACCGCCACCTTGTCGTCCTGCGTTTGCAGGGCAGACAGCGGAATGTCCTGCGCCATCAGCAGCTTTAGCCAGTCGAGCAGCTCGCTGGTGGAGGGCTTTTTCTTCAGGCCCGGCAGGTTGCGCACGTCAAAAAAAGTCTTCATGGCGGCACTCAGCAGCTCGGCCTTGAGGCCAGGAAAATGCACATCGACAATCTGCTTCATGGTGGCGGCATCGGGGAACTTGATGTAGTGGAAAAAGCAGCGCCGTAAAAAGGCGTCGGGTAGTTCCTTTTCGTTGTTGGAGGTGATGAACACCAGCGGCCGGTGTTTGGCGCGAATCAGTTCCCGCGTTTCGTAGCAGTAAAACTCCATGCGGTCAATTTCACGCAGCAAGTCGTTGGGAAACTCGATGTCGGCCTTGTCGATCTCGTCAATCAGCAGCGCCACCGGCTGCTCGGCGGTAAAGGCTTGCCACAACACGCCCTTGACAATGTAGTTGTGGATGTTTTTGACCCGCTCACCGCCGTCGATGTCGGCCAGCTGCGAGTCGCGCAGGCGGCTCACCGCGTCGTATTCGTACAAGCCCTGCTGCGCCTTGGTGGTGGACTTGATGTGCCATTGCAGCAGCGGCAAATTGAGCGCGCTGGCCACTTCTTCGGCCAGCATGGTCTTGCCGGTGCCGGGCTCGCCCTTGACCAGCAGCGGGCGCTGCAGCGCGATGGCGGCGTTGACCGACAGCATCAGGTCGTCAGTGGCGATGTAACTCTCAGTGCCTTGGAATTTCATGGTGTCTGGAAAAAATTGAAGCGTGAATGTCTGCCTGACGCAGTTTTTAGGGTGTCAAGCGGGAAATATCGGGTTTACGCCATATTCGCTGCGCTTGGTGGCTTTCTATAATTAGCTTGATATTTATCAAATTCAAAAACGCCTGTTACGAATTGTCTTAGCAAAATAAAAAAATTTCTGTTGACTGTGTCGGCTTTGGCTTTAACCTGTGCAAGCACCACGAGCGTATATGCGCAAGACATCCGGGGTGAGGCGACGCCGGTGCCACCAAGAATGCGTTGTGCATTGGCTGCCATGGCATTCAAGGCTACCACATCGGGTTTCCAGAAGTGCACAAGGTGCCCAAAATTTCAGGTCAGGGAGCCGGCTATATCCGTGCCGCCTTGCATGCATACAAGGCGGGTGATCGCAAGCATCCGTCCATGCGCACGCTTGCCGCCGGCCTGAGCGATCAAGACATTGCTGACCTGGCTGCCTACTATGAATCCAGCGGCAGCGGCGTCAATCTGCCTGCCACGGCGGCGCAGGGTTCTGGCAAAGCGGCTGAGTTGATGGCCAAAGGCGGCTGCACCTCATGCCACGGGGCCAATCTGAGCAAGCCGATATTGCCGTGCAATTTTCCGATAAGGAAATGAAGGTATTGGCCGACCATGTGGCCAGCCTGCCCGGCGAAATACAGACGGTACAGCGCAGCCGTATCAAATAACCAGATTGCGTTCAGTCGCGGGTGGCATGGCGCTGCATGCTGGCCACATAAATCTGGCCATCGGGCGGCTGGCCGCTTTGCTGGCTGTCCCAAAGCATCTGCCCCAAATACTCCATGGCCACATGGTGCGCGTCGTGCAGCGAATCGAGCCGGTGCGTGAGCAACTCAACCGCCTGGCGAATGCCGCGCGGCTGGTCAATGCTGCATTGCTCGGTGATCGACAAGTGCATCGACAAATGCAAAAAACAGCTGGTTTGGCTGTCTTCGGGCTGATCCACGGCGGCCAGTGCCGCCTTCACATTGGCAAGCTCGGCGTGGTACTCGGGGTGTTCGTCAATCCACAGGCTGGCGATGGTCTCGATCGCCTCCATGGCCTGGCCCGTTTGGGCCTTGGCATAAACCGTGCAAAAAAATCGGCGAACGTCGGCTTTGGATGGATTGAACATGATGACGCGCATTGTCGCCTGCGTCGGCTCAATCGAGCTGCCAGGCCGGCAATTGCCAGTTGCGCCAGACGGCCAAACCGCGCAAGCCGACCGTGATCGTGATACAGGCAAGCAAAGCCAGCCAGCCCGGCGCGTCCAGTTGCCACAAGCCCACATAGGCCCAGCCACCGATAAAAGCGCAGACCGCATAGGGGCGGTGGTCGCTAAAGGCCGTCGGAATCTCGTTGCAGACAATGTCGCGCAGCACGCCGCCAAAGACCCCGGTGATCAGGCCCATCAGCACCGCCACCAGCGCGGGCATGCCGCTCAGCAATGCCTGATGTACGCCGGTGGCGGTAAACAGGCCCAGCCCCAGCGCGTCGGGCCATTCGATGGCCTTGCGCGTCAAAGCAAAATGGTGACTGCGCAAAAACAGCATGGCCAACATGCACAGTGCCAGCACGCCCCACAGCATTTCCATGTGGCGCACCCAGAAAAACGGCCGCACGTCCAGCAGCAAGTCGCGCAGCGTGCCGCCGCCAAAGGCTGCCAAAAAGCCCACCATGCACACGCCCACCGCATCCAGGCGCTTTTGCGCGGCCACCAGAACCCCCGACAATGCAAACGCCGCCGTCCCAGCGAGTTCCACCATGAGCCGCAGGGTTTCACCCCACAGTTGAATGTTGTCGATGTTTGCGCTGTTCATCCCCGAATTGTCACACCATGGTCTTGCCTGAAACCTTTCCCTTCATCACCGACCCCTTTTTTTACGCCGTCACCATTCCCGCCGTGCTGCTGCTGGGGGTGAGTAAAAGCGGCTTTGGTGCGGACTTTGGTTCGCTGGCGCTGCCGATGATGGCGGTGCGTGTCGGACTGACCGTTGCGGGCATGAAAAAGGGCACCCTCGGGTGCCCTTTGACCAGCCTGGTCAGGCCTTAAGCTTCTTCAGTCTGCTCAAACGGAAGTTTCTGCTCGCGCAGGTCGCGCTTGGTTTCCACCATCACCAGCGGCTTTTCGTCCAGCACCGGTAGCGGCGGACGCGCGCGCGGCACGTGCACAGGCTTGGGCGCGGCTGCAATGGTGGCTTGTACCGATGCCACTTTGCTTGCATCCGATTGCACCCATTGCAGACCGGATTGTTCGGCCACTTGCGCCAATTCGTCTAACGGCAGGGTAAAGGCTTGCACGGCTGGCATGGCTGCCAGCTTGGGCTCGGGCTTGGCCGCAGGAGCGGGTGCTGGCGTTGGCACAACGGTGGCTACCGGCACGGGCACTGGCGTCGCAGCGGCCACGGCCCGGGGCGCCGTTGTCAGGGGCTGGGCCGACTCCGGCATCGCATCAAGGGCAGTCTCGAGCGGCGCAGTGGGTGCGGGCAGCACAGGCGCCGCTGCAGCGGGTACTGGCTGGCTGCTCGGCGTTGGCACGCTGAAATAAGACTTGCGTGCTGGTTCCTGCTCCGTGCCCGTGTCAGCTTCGGTGGCTTGGGCTTCCTGGCTTGGCAGATTGGCCGACTCGCTTCGCTCGGCGCGGTCGGTGCGGGGTTTGCGGTCGCGGCCATAGCGGTCACGCGAACGCTTTTCCCTCTGGCCATTGCCTTCTTCACGGGGCGCGTTGTCGGCACCGGCTTGATCGGTCATGGCAGCAGAAGCTTCTGCGCTAACCGTTGCCAGGTTGGCGCCGCCCTCGTCGGGGCGAAGTTCTTCTGTCGGGCGGGGCGCGCGTTCCGGGCGCCGTTCATTGCGGCCGCCGCGCTCGCTACGGGGCGGGCGATCACCGCGCTCAGCATTGCGGCCACCGCGCTCGGGGCGCTGTTCTGCGCGCCCCGTTGCCTCTTGCAGGTTGACCGCGGTCTGCTTGTCGGGGCTTGCATTGCCGGCGTCAAGCGGGCTGTGTTGCTCGGACCTGTCTTTGCCGGCGCTGTTGCGATCCGGGCGGCGATTGCCACTGCGACCCTCACCTCGGCCCGTGCGGCCGTCCCGGCCCTCAGGGCGTGGACCTCGTCCTTCGGGGCGACCTTCGCTCCGACCTTCCGGGCGGCGCGCACCTTCCCGGCCAGGGCGGCCTTCGCGCGGGGCACGCGTTTCGTCTTTGGCTGCCACTGGCGTGGCTGGTGTAACTGGCGCGGCTGGGCCGCCGAACAGGTTTTTGAGCCAGCCAAAAAAGCCCTTTTCAGCCACGGCAGGTGCCGCTGCAACCGATTTGGCGGCGCGCGCGGCCGGGGTCGGCTTGACGGGTTCTGGCTGGACTGGGGCCACGGGTGCCGGGACATCGGGCAACACACCCTTGATCACCGGGGTTTGCCTGTTGGTGGGCTCTTGTGAGCGTCGTGTGACGGCCGTGGCCTCCTCGACTTCGTCTGCCATTTTGTAGCTGGCTTCAATGTTGTCCAGGCGCGGGTCGTCGTGTTTCAGGCGCTCCAGCCGGTAGTTGGGCGTTTCCAGCGACTTGTTGGGCACCATGATCACGTTGATGCGCTGCTTGAGTTCGATCTTGGCGATTTCGGTACGCTTTTCATTGAGCAGGAAAGAGGCGACCTCGACTGGCACCTGGCACAGCACTGATGCGGTGCTGTCTTTCAGCGACTCTTCCTGGATGATGCGCAAAATTTGCAGCGCGCTCGATTCGGTGTCGCGGATGTGGCCTGAGCCACCGCAGCGCGGGCACGGGATGGAAGCACCTTCACTGAGTGCCGGACGCAGCCGCTGGCGGCTCATCTCCATCAGGCCGAATTTGCTGATAACGCCAAACTGCACGCGGGCGCGGTCTTGGCGCAGCGCTTCACGCAGGCGGCTTTCCACTTCGCGGCGGTTGCGGCTTTCTTCCATGTCGATGAAGTCGATCACGATCAGGCCGCCGAGGTCGCGCAACCGCGCCTGACGCGCCACTTCGTCGGCGGCTTCCAGGTTGGTGCGGGTGGCGGTTTCCTCGATGTCGCCGCCTTTGATGGCGCGCGCCGAGTTGACATCAACGCTGACCAGCGCTTCGGTGTGGTCGATCACGATGGCACCGCCGCTGGGCAGCGTGACCATGCGGGCGTAGGCCGACTCGATCTGGTGCTCGATCTGGAAGCGGCTGAACAACGGGGCATCGTCGCGGTAACGTTTGACGCGTGCGGCATGCTCGGGCATGACGTGCGCCATGAACTGCTGGGCCTGTTCATAGACGTCGTCGGTGTCGATCAGGATGTCGCCAATGTCGTGGTTGAAGTAGTCGCGAATGGCGCGAATCACCAGGCTGGATTCCTGGTAAATCAGAAAAGCCCCCTTGCCGCCCTTGGCTGCGCCGTCAATGGCAGCCCATAATTTAAGCAGGTAGTTCAGGTCCCATTGCAGCTCAGGTGCTGCGCGGCCAATGCCTGCGGTGCGCGCTATGATGCTCATGCCGTTGGGGTATTCCAACTGGTCCATGTTTTCCTTGAGCTCGGCCCGGTCTTCACCTTCAATGCGACGGCTGACACCACCGCCACGCGGGTTGTTGGGCATCAAGACCACATAGCGACCGGCCAGCGACACAAAGGTGGTGAGCGCAGCGCCCTTGTTGCCGCGCTCTTCCTTTTCGACCTGCACCAGCAGTTCCTGACCTTCCTTGATGGCGTCCTGGATGCGCGCCTGGCTGGCGCTCACACCGGGCTGGAAATACTGTTTTGAGATTTCCTTGAACGGCAAAAAGCCGTGGCGCTCTTCGCCGTAATCGACAAAGCAGGCTTCCAGCGACGGCTCGACGCGCGTCACTACGGCTTTGTAAATGTTGCCCTTGCGCTGCTCGCAGCCTTCAATTTCGATTTCGTAGTCGAGCAGTTTTTGGCCATCGACAATGGCGAGGCGGCGTTCTTCGGCCTGCGTCGCGTTGATCAGCATCCTTTTCATGGGTAGCGTTCTTTCAATTCAAATATCTACAAACAAGCTCATGACGAGCATGGATACACGAACTGACGCTTTGAAACGAGGAGGAAACAGCCGGAGAACGCAGACTCAGGTTTTGGGTCTGGGTGTGGGCGCGTGGATGGGAGCGATCGGGATGGGTGTTAAATTTGCTATTGATAAAATAGCTTTATACGTCCGTTGAACGGGCGCTGATGCCTGACGCATGCCAAAGCACAGCGCGGTTGGGCGCTGCAGGCAAATCCACATCAGGTTCATCAACACAAACATATCGCTTCATTCCATTCACAGCACGGGTCTGTGAATTTTGGGTATTCCGATTCAGGGTTTCAATGCGTCGTTTTGACCGTTTACCTGGCCTGCCATGACGACCGGGTGGGCAGCCAATTGCGGGGAAAGTAGCGGGCGGTATCGACTTTGCTGGCGGGGCAGGAGGCGCGTGAACTAAACTTCACCGCCTTGAAGACTTAACAATTAGTTAAATCAACCACTTACAACAACCCGCCAGTGAAACCAATTATAGAGGGCAAACCCTCCGCGCCCGCGCCCGAGGTCAAAACCGTTTGCATCGATGAGGACAGCGCGGGCCAGCGGGTGGACAATTTTTTGATCCGCCACCTCAAAGGGGTGCCCAAAACCCACATTTACCGCATGATCCGCAGCGGCGAGGTACGCGTCAACAAGGGCCGCATTCAGGCTGACACCCGGCTCAACGCGGGCGACTTGCTGCGCGTGCCACCGGTACGCATTTCCGAGCGGGTGGCAGAAAAGGCGCAGGCCATGGCGCATGGCGCCCTGCGCGGCGTGCCCGCGCGCGACTTTGCCGTATTGTTCGAAGACGAGCACCTGCTGGTGATCAACAAGCCCGCCGGCGTGGCGGTGCATGGCGGCTCGGGCGTGAGTTTTGGCGTGATCGAGCAATTGCGCATGGCGCGCCCGCAGGCCAGGTTTCTGGAGTTGGTGCACCGGTTGGACCGCGAAACCAGTGGCATCTTGCTGGTGGCCAAAAAACGCAGTGCACTGAAAAACCTGCAAGACCAGTTCCGTGCGCGCCAGACCGACAAAACCTACCTGGCCATGGTGCGCGGCGCCTGGCCAGCCAAGCTCAAGGTGCTCGACAAACCGCTGCACAAGTATTTGCTGGGCGGCGCGGACAAGCAGGCGGGCGAGCGCCGCGTCAAGGTGGTGGCGCGCGACGACGCCGATGGCATGCCGTCCTTGACCCTGGTCAAGGTGCGCGAACATCTGCCTGAAGGCAGTTTGCTGGAGGTGACCATCAAAACCGGCCGCACTCACCAGATCCGGGTGCATCTGGCCAGCGAAGGCTATCCGATCTTGGGCGACGACAAGTACGGCGACTTCGATCTCAACAAGCAACTCGCCAGCGCAGGCAGCAAATCCGCGCTCAAACGCATGTTTTTGCATGCCTGGCGTTTGCAGTTCAATCACCCTGTCAGTGGTGAGCGGTTGCAAATCGTGGCAGAGTTACCGCCCGAGCTGGCGCAATTTTCTTCATCTTTTTCTTCACCATGAGCCGGTTGGCTCCTGAACACCCACCTTTATGAACTCACGACGTTTTGATTTGATCGCCTTTGACTGGGATGGCACCTTGTTCGACTCCACCGCCATCATTGCCCGCTGCATCCAGGCCGCCGTGCTTGATGTGGGCGGCCAAAAACCCAGCGACGAGGCGGCCTCCTTTGTCATTGGCATGGGCTTGATGAATGCGCTGGCCCACGCCGCCCCGGATGTGCCCAAGGAGCGCTACCCGCTGCTGGGCGACCGCTACCGCCACCATTACTTTGCCATTCAGCATGAAATCAACCTGTTCGAGGGTGTGCTGCCGATGCTGGCTGAACTGAAGTCGCGCGGCCACCTGCTGGTGGTGGCCACCGGCAAAAGCCGCCGCGGGCTCGATGAGGCTTTGGCCACTTCGACGCTGGCGGGCACTTTCGACGCCTCGCGCACCGCCGACCAAACCGCCGGCAAGCCCGACCCGCTGATGCTGCATGAACTGATGACCGAGTTCGACGTGCCGCCTGAGCGCACCCTGATGATTGGCGACACCACGCACGACCTGCAAATGGCGCTCAACGCGGGCTGCGCCAGCGTTGGCGTGAGCTATGGTGCGCACGAGCCCGAGGCCTTTGTCGCGCTCAAGCCGCTGATGGTGGCGAACGACGTGGCCCAACTGCATGACTGGCTGCGCGTGCATGCCTGAAGGCTGGTTCATGAACAAGTCCTGAGCGCCATGACGACGCAGGCAATTTCTCTTTGTTGCTCTGAAGCGCTGCTTGACAGCGGTTTGGCCGTGCCTTTCGAGGTGCGCTATCTCGGACAAAACAACGCTGCCTTTGCGGTGCGCTACCTTGGCCGGGTTCATGCCTATCTGAACCGTTGCAGCCATGTGCCGATGGAAATGGATTACCAGCCCAACCAGTTTTTTGACCTCACCGGGCACTGGCTGATGTGCGCCACCCACGGTGCCACCTATGAACCGCAAACCGGCCGTTGCCGCATGGGCCCGTGCCGGGGTGGTTTGGTGAAAATTGAGGTGTCGGAAAGTCAGGGCGTGGTGTACTGGCATACTTCAAGTCAAATTCAACTTGCAAATTAATTTATGAACGACACCGACAACGATGGCCCCAAGCTGGCCGGTGCAGCCACTGATGCTGCCCCGAAGGAGAGCCGAAGTTGGGAGCGCGCCACGCTGGAAAAACTCGCATTTGCCGCCTTGCATGAGCAGCGCCTGGCGCGGCGCTGGCGCACGTTTGTGCGGCTGACCTGGTTGCTGTTTTTTGCGGCACTGGTGTGGCTGGCATTTGACCAGGGTATTTCCAACCCGAATGTATCTACCCCGCACACCGCGGTGATTGAGATCAAGGGCGAGATTGCCTCCGATGCCGAGGCCAGTGCCGAGCTGATCCTCGCCGCGGCGCGCGCGGCGTTTGAAGACGTTGGTGCCCAGGCGGTGCTGCTGCTGATCAATTCACCGGGTGGCAGTCCGGTGCAGGCGGGCATCATCAACGACGAGATCAAACGCCTCAAGGCGCTGTACAACAAACCGGTTTACGCCGTGGTGGAAGAGTCGGCTGCGTCGGCCGCCTATTACATTGCGGTATCGGCTGACAAGATTTTTGTTGACAAGGCCAGCATCGTCGGCAGCATTGGCGTGCTGATGGACGGCTTTGGTTTCACCGGCCTGATGGACAAGCTTGGTGTCGAGCGCCGGCTCATGACGGCGGGCGAGAACAAGGGTTTTCTGGACCCGTTCAGCCCTCAAACTGAAACGCAGCGCGCGTTTGCGCAGGCCATGCTCAATCAGATTCACCAGCAGTTCATCACTGTGGTGAAAGATGGGCGCGGCGAGCGCCTGAAAGAAACGCCCGCGACTTTCAGCGGCCTGTTCTGGAGTGGCCAGCAAGCTGTGGAGATGGGGCTGGCAGACCAGTTGGGCAGCTTGGACTACGTGGCGCGTGAAGTGATCAAGGCCGAAGACATCATCGACTACACCCGCCGCGACAATGTGGCCGAGCGCCTGGCCAAGCGTTTTGGCGTGGCAGTAGGTGCGGGTGCCATGAGCGCCTTCAGGTCAGCCGCCAGCCTGCGTTGAACCTGGATTCCTCAGTTGGACGCGCTTTCACCCAAAAGGTGAACGTGATCGAAGTCACTTTTTCTCATCATTTCAATGCCTTATCGAAGTTTTCAAGCGGTCAACGGAGGAATCCAGGTTGAAGCCTTGTCCGGTCAGCGCCCGATGGCAAACACCGCCGGTGTCGCGTTGTCGAGCGGCGCGGGCAAGTGCTTCCAGTTCTTGATGTTGTCGCTGGTAATGCTGGCCCCGGCAAGCGTCAGTCCGCAACTGATGGCCAGGCGCGTGTTGTGCTGCAGGGTGTTCAGCAGCGACTGCAACATGGCCAGATTGCGGTAAGGCGTCTCGATGAAAAGCTGGGTTTGGCCGCTCTTGAGCGCCAGCGCTTCGAGTTCGCGGATGCGCTGCACGCGTTCCTGCGGGTTTTGCGGCAAGTAGCCGACAAAGGCGAAATTCTGCCCGTTCAGGCCGCTCGCAGCCAGCGCCAGCAGCAGCGACACCGGGCCCACCAGCGGCACCACCCTGATGCCGAGTTCATGGGCAGCGCGCACCACCGACGCGCCAGGGTCAGCCACGGCGGGCATGCCGGCCTCGCTGAGCAGCCCCATGTTGTGACCGTCAAGCGCGGGTTTAAGTAGCGCGCGGGCGTCGAAGTTGCCGTTGTGGTCGCCCTTTTTGTGCACTTCGCGCGGCAGCTCCACCAGCGATTGCGCCTGAATGGGCTGGCACAACGGCACGACTTCGTTGACGCGTTTGAGGTAGGCGCGCGCCGACTTGGCGTTTTCGCAGACCCAGTGCGCCAGACTGGCGGCCACGGTGATGGTGCCCATCGGCATGGTGGTTTGCAGCGCTGCGCTCTGGGCGCAGCCAAAGTCGAGCGGTGCGGGCACCAGGTAGAGCCGGCCTTTCATAACACCTTGAGCCCGGCGGCTTCGAGCAGATGACAGGTGCGAATCAGCGGCAAACCCATCAGCGCGGTCGGGTCGTCGTTGTCGATGCGCGCCAGCAGGGCGATGCCCAGCCCTTCGCTTTTGGCGCTGCCGGCGCAGTCGTAGGGCTTTTCTGCCAGCAAGTAGCTCTCAATCTGATCATCGGTCAAATCCCTGAATAGAACGCTGACTTGTGCCAACTCGGTTTTGGCAAAACCGCTGGCTTGGCACACCACGGCGACAGCCGTCTGAAAGACCACCGTCTGGCCGCGCATGCGCTGCAATTGCGCCATCGCGCGCGCATGGGTGCCAGGTTTGCCCAGCGCCTCGCCATTGAGGTCGGCCACCTGGTCGGAGCCAATGACGACGCACTCAGGGTGCTGGGCGGCCACTGCCTGCGCTTTGGCCAACGCCAGTCGGCGGGCCAGCGACTCGGGCAACTCATGGGGCAGGGCGGCTTCATCAACATCGGGGGCGATCACGTCAAAAGGCAGCCGCAGCCGCGCTAGCAAATGGCGGCGGTAAATCGAGGTGGAGGCCAGGATCAAGGGGCGGGGTTGAAAAATCGTCATGCCCTGATTCTCTTACACTGCGCGCATGAGTGAATTCCAACGCCCCCCCAAAATTGATGTCAAGCAGGTCGGCCTGGCTTCGCAACAGCTCGCTGGCCATGATTTGCTCCTGAATTACCAGCGATTGCTGGCTGAAACCAATGGGCTTGGCGCACAGAATGGCCTGGACTGGGCGGTGCGCGGTGGCCTGCAGCCTGATCAGACGGGGCAGCTGCAAGCCTGGCTGCACTTGCGCGTGCGTGTGAGCCTGCCCCTGACTTGCCAGCGCTGCCTCGGCCCGGTGGATGTGCCGCTGCAGATTGAGCGCTCTTTCCGCTTTGTCGAGACCGAGGCGCAGGCCGAACTGGAGGACGATGCCTCGGTTGAGGATGTGCTGGTGCTGAGCCATGACTTTGACCTGGCAGCATTGATCGAGGATGAGGTGTTGATGGACCTGCCGGTGGTGCCGCGCCATGAATCCTGCCCCTTGCCCGTCAAATTGACGGCTGTCGATGCTGATTTTGAAGCGGTGCAGCCCAAGCCCAACCCGTTCGCGGTGTTGGCCGGCCTGAAACTTCCCGGCAAGCGCTGATCGCTTAAAAGCGCAGTGTCTTGGGTTATACTGTGCGGCTTCGCGCATGACGACATGCGCTTTCTCATCATCCCTTTTCGCTGCCGCTCTGGCAGCTTATAGCTTTAAGGAGCGGAACATGGCCGTCCAACAAAACAAGAAGTCACCTTCCAAGCGCGGTATGCACCGTTCGCACAACGCTTTGGTGGTTCCTGGTATCGCTGTGGAAGCGACCACTGGCGAAACACACCTGCGTCACCACATTAGCCCCAACGGTTTTTACCGTGGCCGCCAGGTGATCAAGAGCAAGTCTGAAGCCTAAAGTATTTCAGTCACCCAAGGCCCGGGGCTACCCATTGCGTAGTCCCGGGCCTTTGCTTTTTCAAGTCTGAACTGCGTTGGACTTGGCATTGAGCTTTGTTGGGTGACCGCATATTCATGATCACTATTGCTGTTGACTGTATGGGGGGCGACCATGGCCCTGAGGTCACGCTGCCAGCGTGTTCCCGCTTTCTGGATCAACACCCTGATGTGCAACTGATCCTGGTGGGTTTGCCGCAAAGCATGGCCGATTACGCTCACATGCGCGCAAGCGTGGTGCTGGCCAGCGAGGTGGTCACCATGGACGACCCGCTGGAAGTCGCGCTGCGGCGCAAAAAAGACTCGTCGATGCGCGTGGCCATCATGCAGGTGAAAGACGGCGCTGCCCAGGCGGTGGTTTCGGCGGGCAATACCGGTGCCTTGATGGCGATTTCGCGCTATCTGCTGAAAACCCTTGACGGCATTGACCGCCCCGCCATCGCCGGACAAATCCCCAACGCCCGGGGCCACGCCACCACGGTGCTTGACATGGGTGCCAATGTGGATTGCACGGCCGAGCATTTGCTGCAGTTTGCAGTCATGGGGTCGGCGCTGGTGTCGGTGCTCAGCGGCGAAGACAATCCCACTGTGGGCCTGCTCAACATTGGCGAAGAAGCCATCAAGGGTAACGAAGTCATCAAAAAAGCCGGCGAGTTGCTGCGCGCTGCCGGCAAGGCGGGCGACCTGAATTTTTATGGCAATGTTGAAGGCAATGACATCTTCAAGGGCACAGCCGACATTGTGGTGTGCGACGGTTTTGTCGGCAATGTGGCGCTCAAGGCCAGTGAAGGTTTGGCTGGCATGATTGTCGATTTCCTCAAAAAAGAGTTTTCGCGCAACATCTTCACCAAGCTGTCCGCCATGGCGGCCTATCCGGTGATTGCCGCCCTCAAGAAGCGCATGGACCATCGGCGTTACAACGGCGGTGCGCTGCTGGGCTTGCGCGGGCTGGTATTCAAGAGCCACGGCTCGGCCGACGAACTGGCTTTTGGCTTCGCCCTGGCGCGGGCGTATGATGCAGCCCGCAATAATCTGCTGGATCGTGTCCGGGTTCGGATCGCCCATGCAGCCCCTCTTTTGGCCACCAATGACGTTCCGGTCTAACTTGCAACACCCTCCGGTTTGATCCATGAAACTCTATTCCCGTATTACCGGCACCGGTAGCTATTTGCCGCCGCGACGCCTCACCAATGCCGACCTGGTCGCTGAACTTGCCGCTCAGGGCGTCGAGTCCAGCGACGAGTGGATCGTTGAGCGCACCGGCATTCGCGCCCGCCATTTTGCCGATGCCGGTGTTGTCAGCAGTGATTTGGCACTGGTGGCGGCCCGCAATGCCTTGCAGGCGGCAGCTGTCGATGCCAAAGACCTCGACCTGATCATCGTGGCCACCTCCACGCCCGACATGGTGTTTCCCTCCACCGCTTGTATTTTGCAGAACAAGCTGGGCAACCATGGCGCGCCCGCATTTGACGTGCAGGCGGTGTGTTGTGGCTTTATTTATGCGCTGACATTGGCCGATGCCATGATTCGCACCGGGGCGGTCAAGAAAGCCCTGGTGGTTGGCGCCGAAGTGTTTTCACGCATCCTGGACTTCAAGGACCGCACTACCTGTGTGCTGTTTGGCGACGGTGCCGGGGCGGTGGTGCTGCAAGCCTCCAGCACGCCGGGTATTTTGGCCACCGACCTCCATGCCGATGGTCAACATGTCGATATATTGTGCGTGCCAGGGCAAGTCTGCGGTGGCCAGATTCTGGGTGATCCGCTGTTGCGCATGGACGGACAAGCGGTGTTCAAGCTGGCGGTAGGCGTGCTCGACGAAGCCGCCCGGGCGGTATTGACCAAAGCAGACATGGCCGCCACCGAGGTGGACTGGCTGGTGCCGCACCAGGCCAACATCCGCATCATGCAAAGCACGGCGCGCAAGCTCAAGTTGCCCATGGACAAGGTGGTGGTCACAGTCGATCAGCATGGCAACACGTCGGCCGCGTCGGTGGGGTTGGCGCTCGATACTGCCGTGCGCAGTGGCCAGGTGCAGGCGGGTCAGACGCTGCTGCTCGAAGCGGTGGGCGGCGGCTTTACCTGGGGCGCAGTGCTGCTCAAGCTGTAGCTCGATTGCATTTGACATTTATTTTTTATTCATTGACAAAAACATCTATGAAACCGTTTGCTTTTGTTTTTCCGGGACAGGGCTCGCAGTCGGTTGGCATGCTGGCGGGCTGGGGTGACCACCCCGAGGTGCTGGCGGCTTTGCAGGAAGCCTCTGATGCGCTGGGCGAAGACATCAGCCGCCTGATTCAGGACGGCCCCAAGGAGGCGCTGGCGCTGACCACCAACACGCAACCGGTCATGCTGGTGGCGGGCGTGGCTGCCTACCGGGTCTGGATGGCTGAGGTCGGGCTGGCGCCGCAGGCACTTGCCGGACATTCGTTGGGTGAATATTCGGCACTGGTGGCCTCCGGTGTTTTGACATTGAGCCAAGCCGCGCCGCTGGTGCGCTTTCGGGCCCAGGCCATGCAGGATGCCGTGCCCGTGGGCATGGGTGCCATGGCGGCCATTTTGGGCATGGATGCCGCCAAAGTGGTGGCTGGCTGTGCCGAGGTAACGGCCTCATTCGGTGCTGGCTCCGCTGAAGTGGTGGAAGCAGTCAATTTCAATGATCCCGGCCAGACCGTGATCGCCGGCTCCAAAGCGGCGGTAGAGCAGGCTTGTGTGGCGCTCAAGGCGCAGGGTGCCAAACGCGCGCTGCCCTTGCCGGTGTCGGCACCTTTTCACTCCAGCCTGATGAAGCCCGCAGCGCTCAAGCTCAAGGACAAGCTGGCTGCCACTGTGTTTGCGGCGCCGCAAATCCCGGTCATCAACAACATCGACGTGTGCGTGGAGCAAGAGCCTGAGCGCATCCGTGATGCCTTGTACCGGCAGGCCTTTGGTCCGGTGCGCTGGGTCGAATGCGTGCAAGCCATTGGCGCGCGCGGTTTACCCAACCTGGTCGAGTGCGGCCCCGGCAAGGTGCTCGCTGGCATGACCAAGCGTATCCATGCCGAGATGCAGGGCCTGCCTTTGTTCGATCTCGCCAGTCTGGCTGAAGTCAAAACTTTTATTCTGGACGCGCAATAACATGAGCGAAATCAAGTTTGAAGGCCAGGTGGCCCTGGTCACGGGTGCCTCACGCGGCATTGGTGCAGCCATTGCGATGGCACTGGCCGAACGCGGCCTCAAAGTCATTGGCACCGCCACCAGCGACGAAGGTGCAGCCAAAATCAGCCAGAAACTGGCAGCATTTGTCGGTTGCAGCGGTCAAAACCTCAACGTCAATGATGCTGCGGGTGTTGATGCAGTGGTCGACAGCATCGTCAAGGCACACGGCGGCCTGCAGATTCTGGTGAACAACGCTGGCATCACGCGCGACAACCTGGCCATGCGCATGAAGGACGACGAATGGGATGCCGTGCTCGATACCAATCTCAAGGCGGTCTTTCGCATGAGCCGTGCCGTCATGCGCACCATGATGAAGCAGCGCTATGGCCGCATCATCAATATCACCTCGGTGGTGGGCGCGTCCGGCAACCCGGGCCAAGCCAATTACGCCGCCGCCAAGGCCGGTGTTGCCGGCATGACGCGTGCGCTGGCGCGTGAACTGGGCTCGCGCAATATCACGGTCAACTGCATTGCGCCCGGTTTCATAGAAACCGACATGACCGCGAATTTGGCCGATGAACAGCAAAAAACCTTGCTGAGTCAGATTCCGCTGGGCCATCTCGGCAAACCCTCTGACATTGCCCATGCCGTGGCTTACCTGGCGTCACCGCAGGCTGCTTATGTGACGGGGCAGGAATTGCACGTTAACGGTGGTATGTTCATGGCCTGAGCCTGACACGCCCATTTGATGACAAAATAAAGCCGCTTTGTCCGTACGGCCGTCGGGTTTGGAAACACATTTCAGGCCCGGCTAAAATCACGGATCTTTTCACAACCCTCTGAGGGAACCCATGAGCGATATTGAAGCACGCGTTAAAAAAATCATTGCCGAACAACTCGGTGTTGAAGAATCCCAAGTCACCAACGAAAAAGCCTTCGTGGCCGATCTTGGTGCCGATTCCCTGGATACGGTTGAGCTGGTGATGGCGCTTGAAGACGAATTCGGCATTGAAATTCCGGATGAAGATGCTGAAAAGATCACCACGGTGCAAAACGCCGTCGATTACGCCAATACCCACACAAAAGCGTAATCCGAAGCCTGACATCCTGACGGGGTGTCGTTTGCGTCCAGCATCGCAACCCGGTCGTTGACTGGCTATTGTGTGCTGGCGGTACCCAATTCTGTTCCCACCCTGTCATGGGGTGAGGTTTCTTCGGACGAACCACTGACTGCTTATGAATATGCCTCGTCGTCGCGTTGTCGTTACCGGTTTGGGTTGTGTCAGTCCCGTGGGCAACACGGTTGACACCACTTGGGCCAATTTGCTGGCCGGCCAGCCTGGTGTGGGTTTGATCACCAAGTTCGATGCCGCCACCTTCAATTGCAAAATTGCCGGGGAAGTCAAGGGCTTTGACGTGGAGGCCTACATGAGCGCCAAAGAAGCGCGCGCCATGGACACCTTCATCCATTACGGCATTGCCGCGGCTGCCCAGGCAGTGCGTGATGCCGGTTTGCCCACGGGCGAGGCCCTGAGCGAAGAACTGGCCACTCGCATTGGCTGCGTGATCGGCTCCGGCATTGGCGGACTGCCCATGATCGAACACATGCACGCTGAGTTCGTGCAGCGTGGCGTGCGCCGGATATCACCCTTTTTTGTGCCGTCCACCATCATCAACATGATCGCCGGCCATGTGTCGATCCGGTTTGGCTTCAAAGGCCCGAACCTGGCCATCGTGACCGCCTGCACCACCGGCCTGCATTGCATTGGTCAGGCGGGTCGCATGATCGAATATGGCGATGCCGATGTGGTGGTGGCCGGTGGCGCCGAAGCTGCGGTGTCACCCCTGGGCGTTGGCGGTTTTGCCGCCATGCGCGCCCTGAGCACCCGCAACGATGATCCTGCCACCGCGTCGCGGCCATGGGACAAAGACCGTGACGGTTTTGTGCTGGGCGAGGGCGCAGGTGTCATGGTGCTCGAAGAGTACGAACACGCCAAGGCACGCGGCGCCAAAATTTATGCCGAGCTGGCCGGTTTTGGCATGAGCGCCGACGCCGGTCACATGACCGCGCCCAACATGGACGGCCCGCGGCGCGCCATTGTCAGCGCCTTGCGCAATGCCGGGGTCAATGCCGACCAGGTCAACTACGTCAACGCCCACGGCACATCGACCCCGTTGGGCGATACCAACGAATCCAACGCCATCAAGGCGGCGCTGGGTGACCATGCCAAAAACGTGGTGGTCAATTCCACCAAGTCCATGACCGGCCATTTGCTGGGTGGCGCTGGTGGTCTTGAATCGGTGGTCACGGTGCTGGCGCTGCACCACCAGAAGAGCCCGCCCACCATCAACATCTTCAATCAGGACCCCGACTGCGACCTGGACTACTGCGCCAACACCGCGCGCGACATGAAGATAGACGTTGCCGTGAAAAACAATTTTGGCTTTGGTGGCACCAACGGCTCGCTGGTTTTCAAGCGGTCGCCCTGACGTTTAGCGCCCGTCGATCAAGCCCATGTACAACGCCCCAGCGGTAACCTATCCGGTGGGGCGTTCGCGTTTTCAGACGGGCCTGACGCTGGCTGTGGTGCTGTCCGGTGGCCTGGTGCAAGTCGTTTGGTGGCAGCTGTCGGCAGCGCATGGGGTTGGCCCTCTGCTGGGGCTGTTGCTTTGGCTTGTGACCGGGAACTGGGCACTCTGGCACCTCAGGCGCCCGGCGCTGGGGCAACTGGTTTGGGACGGCCAGAGCTGGTTGTGGTGCTCGGGCATGACACGTCAGGTCGTGGAGCCACAGGTCATCATTGACGCGCAGCACAGTTTGCTGCTCTGTTTGCACCCCGCAAGCGGTGCCACAAGGTGGGTGTGGCCAGCACATCAAGCCCAGCCTGCGCGCTGGTTGGCCTTGCGTCGCGCCCTGTTCAATCCAGCGGCGCATTCTCTTGCAGGCGACTCAACGCGCCTGGCTGCGTCACCACAAGCCTGATGCCTGCTGAACAAAAAACCGGACTGGATACGCCGTCGCCATCCGGCAACAGCGATGCCCTGTTGGTGGAGCGGGCCGTGGCGGGTGATCAGCGCGCTTTCGAGTTGCTGGTGATCAAGTATCAGCGCCGCATCGAGCGGCTGATCTCTCGCATGGTGCGTGACACCAATCTGGTCGAGGACATTGCCCAGGAAACCTTCATTCGCGCTTACCGGGCGCTGCACCAGTTTCGCGGCGATGCCCAGTTTTACACGTGGCTTTACCGTATTGCCGTCAATACCGCCAAGCGCTTTCTGCTCAAACTCAAAAACGATCCTGCGGTTTTCCAGAGCCGTCTGCAAGGTAGTGACGAGGAAGATGAAACTTTTCAGCGCCGAAGTGAACCAAGCACAGATGAAACACCCGAGTCGGTGCTGGCGGCCAAGGAAATTGGCCAGGCTGTGAATGCCGCGCTGGAGGCACTGCCTGATGATCTGAGACAGGCGCTGAGCTTGCGTGAAATGGATGGATTGAGCTATGAGGAAATTGCTGAAGTGATGAACTGCCCATTAGGGACCGTGCGCTCGCGCATTTTCAGAGCGCGCGAAGCAGTATCTGCCAAGATCAAACCCATGCTGGACAAACAAGGCGGCAAGCGTTGGTAGCCATCGCTATTTTCAATCAGCAGCGAACCAATCAAGAGGCAAGAACCAACATGACGGACACTTCAATGGCAAACACCGAACTGGTCTCGGCGCTGGTCGATGGCCAGTTGCGCGGTGATGAATTCGCACAGGCGATGGCGCTGCTGGAGCGCAGCGGCGAGGCCCGCCGGAGCTGGCACACCTACCATGTGGTGGCTGAAGCCCTGCGCAGCGGCCAGTCTGATGTCAACGCGCACGAGACTGACTTTGTGTTGCGACTGCGCGCCAGGCTGCAACACGAGACGGAGCCATCGGGCCTGCAGGCTGCGCCTGATGCACAGCCAGTCAATGGCATCGTGCCAGGCGTCGCAGATGCCCAAGGCAAGCCACGGGTCAGCGCCAATGACCACCACTGGCGGTTGGTTGTCGGGCTGGCTTCGGTGGCCCTGGTCGCGGTGATTGCCTGGCAAGGCTTTCAGGGTTTGGGTTCGCCGCAGGCACAACTGGCGAGTGCGCCCAAGGCTAATCCTGCCAGCCCGCCGCAACTGGCCGCAGATGCGGCACAGGTCATGCTGCGCGATCCGCAACTTGATGCCTTGCTGGCGGCGCATCGCCAGTTTGGCGGTACCTCGGCGCTGCAAACGCCCACCGGATTCCTGCGCAATGCCACGTTTGAGGAGGGTGTGCGTTGAGACGTTTGCTGCCATGCTGGCTGAGTTTGGCTTTGCTGGTCTGTGCCAGCCCGGCTTGGGCGCAAAGTGCAGGCAAGCTGAGCGCAGGCAGCGCACAACCCATCGGGCATCAAGAGGCATCGATCGGCCATTGGCTGATGCGACTGCACGACGCGGCCCGGTCGCGCTCCTATGTGGGCACCTTCGTGGTGACTGTCGGCGACAGCATGTCGTCGTCGCGCATCTGGCATGTCTGTGACGGCCAGCAGCAAATCGAGCGCGTCGATGCCCTGACCGGAACGCCGCGCAGTACCTTTCGGCGTAATGAGCAGGTGATGACGTTTTTGCCGGAACGCCGTGTGGTGATCACTGAAACCCGTGATGCGCTCGGGCTGTTTCCCAATTTGCTGAACCGGGCCGACTCGTCGATTGCGCAGCATTACAGCCTGAAAGTATTGGGGCGCCAGCGCGTCGCGGGCCTCGACTCGGACGTGGTGCAACTGGTGCCGGGCGATGCACTGCGTTTTGGCTACCGGGTCTGGACGGAACGTGAAACCGGTGTGGTGGTCAAATTGCAGACGCTGGACTCGGCGCGGGGTGTGCTGGAGCAGGCCGCCTTTTCAGAATTGAAGCTGGGTGAACCGGTCAGCCTGGCCAAACTGGCTGCACTGATGGACGATACCAAGGGCTACCAGGTCGAAAAACAAGAATTGGTCAAGACCACGGCGGCTCAAGAGGGCTGGCTGTTCAAGGGCCAGGTGGCCGGCTTCAAACCCATGGCCTGCCATAAACGGGTAAATTCAGACCCTGCAGCCGGGCAAGGCAGTACCTTGCAATGGGTTTTTTCAGACGGACTGGCTTCGGTGTCGCTGTTTATTGAAAACTTTGATGCCGCGCGCCACAGCCACATGGTGCACCACGACCAGTTTGCCATGGGCGCCACCCACATGCTGACGCATCGCCTGGGTGCTTGGTGGATTACCGCCGTGGGCGAGGTGCCCCCGCAGACTTTGGCACTTTTTGTCCAAGGTCTTGAAAGACAACAATAAGTCTTTATTTCTGCATCTGTATTTTTAAAAAAGGCCAAAGATGATTCAATTCAACCTAAAAAGTTTGCATGCTGGTGTCCTCAGCGTGGCCATGGCAGTTACGGCATCCACCCTGTTATTGCCAGTCTCGCCAGCCGCCGCCCAGGTGCGAGCCTTGCCTGACTTCACCGATCTGGTGGAGCTGGTCGGACCCTCCGTGGTGAACATCCGCACGCTCGAGAAGGTGAGCCCGCGGCAAAATTCCACGGGTCAACTGGACCCGAACATGCTGGAATTTTTTCGCCGCTTCGGCCTGCCTATTCCCAATGTGCCCAATGGTCCGCGGCCGGGTCTGCCACCCGGTCATGGTCAGCCCAACCAGCAAGAGCAGCCGCGCGGCGTGGGTTCCGGCTTTATCCTGACCTCGGACGGCATGGTCATGACCAACGCCCACGTGGTCGATGGCGCCGACGAAGTCATCGTCACCCTCACCGACAAGCGCGAGTTCAAGGCCAAAATCATCGGCGCTGACAAGCGCAGCGACGTGGCCGTGGTCAAGATCGACGCCACCGGCCTGCCAGCGGTCAAGGTGGGCGACGTGAGCCGCCTCAAGGTCGGCGAGTGGGTCATGGCCATCGGCTCGCCCTTTGGCCTTGAGAACACCGTGACGGCCGGCATCGTGAGCGCCAAGCAGCGCGACACGGGTGATTACCTGCCCTTCATCCAGACCGACGTGGCCATCAATCCGGGCAACTCGGGTGGCCCGCTCATCAACATGCGCGGCGAGGTGGTGGGCATCAACAGCCAGATTTATTCGCGCTCGGGCGGCTCCATGGGTATTTCGTTTGCCATCCCGATGGACGAGGCCGTGCGCGTGAGCGAGCAACTGCGTGCCACCGGGCGCGTCACGCGCGGGCGCATTGGCGTGCAAATCGAGCCGGTGAGCAAGGACGTGGCCGAGTCCATCGGCTTGGGCCAGCCTTATGGTGCCTTGGTGCGCGGTGTCGAGACCGACGGCCCGGCCGACAAGGCGGGCGTCGAAGCCGGTGACATCATCATCAAGTTTGATGGCAAAAAAGTTGAAAAATCGAGCGATCTGCCGCGCATGGTGGGCGGCACCAAGCCGGGTTCCAAGAGCGCCCTGACCGTGTTTCGCCGTGGTGCCAGCAAGGATCTGATGGTGACTGTGGCCGAGATCGAAGCTGAAAAGGCAGTTGCCCAGGCCCCGGCCATAAAACCCAAGACCACGCCATCCAAAATGGCCCAGGCGATGGGCTTTGAATTGAGCGATCTGACCGATGCCGCCAAAAAGGAACTGCGCATCAAGGGCGGGGTGCTGGTCGATGCCACCAGCGGCGCTGCGGCGCGCGCGGGCATGCGCCAAGGCGACGTGATCATGGCGGTGGCCAACGTGGCGGTGACCAGTGTCGCCGGGTTCGAAAAGGTCGTTGCCGAGTTGGATAAAACCAAACCGGTCAACATTCTGTTTCGCCGCGGTGAATGGGCCCAGTACACCGTGATCCGGTTCAATCAATAATCAGTTGGGGTCAGAGCACGTCGCTGCGCGAGTGGTCTGACCCACAAGGCATCAAACCAGTTGGGGTCAGAGCACGTCGCTGCGCGAGTGCTCTGACCCGCAAGTCATTTCATTGGGGCGGCTTTGACTTAATTACAATCGGGCACCTGACTTTGATGTAGCCCATCCGTTGGGCTCGGGGCGCGTCTCTTTGAAACGCGCCCTTTTTTCTGTTTGTCAATCAATTACTTGAATCGGTTTTCCTGGATGCAACACATCAGAAATTTTTCCATCATTGCCCATATCGACCACGGCAAGTCCACGCTGGCCGACCGTCTGATCCAGCGCTGCGGCGGTTTGCAGGCGCGCGAAATGGAAGCCCAGGTGCTCGATTCGATGGACATCGAAAAAGAGCGCGGCATCACCATCAAGGCGCAGACGGCGGCGCTGCACTACAAGGCGCTTGATGGCAAAGTCTATAACCTCAATCTGATCGACACACCCGGCCACGTGGACTTTTCCTACGAGGTCAGTCGCTCCCTGTCAGCCTGCGAGGGCGCTTTGCTGGTGGTCGATGTCAGTCAGGGCGTGGAGGCGCAAACGGTGGCCAATTGCTACACCGCGCTCGATCTGGGTGTGGAAGTGGTGCCGGTGCTCAACAAGATGGACCTGCCCAACGCCGACCCGGACAACGCCAAGTCCGAAATCGAGGATGTGATCGGCATTGATGCCTCCGAGGCGATTGCCTGTTCGGCCAAAACCGGCATGGGCATCGACGACATCCTCGAAGCCGTGGTGGCCAGAGTGCCGCCACCCAGAGGCAAGCCCGACGGTGCGCTGCGCGCCATGATCATCGACAGCTGGTTTGACTCTTATGTCGGTGTCGTGATGCTGGTGCGCGTGGTCGATGGCCGCGTGGCCAAGGGTGACAAGATCAAGATGATGGCCACCGGGACCAGCTACAACGCCGACAGCCTGGGTGTGTTCACGCCCGCCAACGAGCCGCGTCAGTCATTGGAAACGGGCGAAGTGGGCTACATCATTGCCGGTATTCGGGAATTGCAGGCGGCCAAGGTGGGCGACACCATCACCCTGATCAAGCCGGGCACCGGGGGCGCAGCATTTACCGCCACCGAAGCTCTGCCGGGTTTCAAGGAAATCCAGCCCCAGGTGTTTGCCGGCCTGTACCCGACCGAGGCCAACCAGTACGAGGGCCTGCGTGACAGCCTGGAGAAGCTCAAGCTCAACGATGCGTCATTGCACTACGAGCCCGAAGTGTCACAGGCGCTGGGTTTTGGCTTTCGTTGTGGCTTTTTGGGCCTGTTACACATGGAAATCGTGCAGGAACGGCTCGAGCGCGAGTTCGACCAGGACCTGATCACCACCGCGCCCAGCGTGGTCTATCAGGTGGTGCAGGCCGATGGCACCGTCAAGATGGTGGAAAACCCCTCCAAAATGCCCGACCAGGGGCGACTGGAAGAAATTCGCGAACCCATCGTCACCGTGCACCTCTACATGCCGCAGGAATACGTCGGCGCGGTTATGACACTGGCCAACCAGAAACGCGGCGTGCAGTTAAATATGACGTACAAGGGCCGCCAGGTGGTGCTGACCTATGAGATGCCGCTGGGCGAGATCGTGATGGACTTCTTCGACAAGCTCAAAAGCGTGTCGCGCGGCTATGCCTCGATGGACTACGATTTCAAGGAGTACCGCACCGCCGACGTGGTCAAGGTCGATATATTGCTCAACGGTGAAAAGGTCGATGCGCTGTCGATCATCGTGCACCGTTCCCAGTCGGTTTACCGGGGGCGTGCCGTGGTCGCCAAGATGCG
Source organism: Rhodoferax sp. (assembly GCF_014859475.1). Taxonomy (GTDB): domain Bacteria; phylum Pseudomonadota; class Gammaproteobacteria; order Burkholderiales; family Burkholderiaceae_C; genus Rhodoferax. Next base: position 3,347 of record NZ_JACUUE010000018.1, on the reverse strand, counting down.
CGAGGTGATTTCACGTCAGATGTACGACGTGGCGATTCAGGCAGCCATCGGGGCCAACGTGATTGCCCGTGAGACAATCAGAGCGCTGCGCAAGAACGTGATCGCCAAGTGCTACGGCGGCGATATTTCACGCAAGCGCAAGCTCCTTGAGAAGCAAAAAGAAGGCAAAAAACGCATGAAACAAATTGGCTCGGTCGAGGTGCCGCAAGAGGCCTTCCTGGCCATCTTGAAGGTGGATGCATGATGCAAGCATTCACAGCTGTGATTCTGGCGGCCTTTGTCGCCTACGTGGGCGCCTGGTATTTTGGCGCGCTCGAAGGTAATTTTGCCCTGTTGCTGTTCCTGGCATCGGTGATCACTGGCCTTTATTGGCTGGCCGAGCGCTTCTACTTTTTGCCGCAGCGGCGAAGAGCAGCTGCCGCACTGGAGGCGCAAACCACGGCGCGCAACGCCGAACTCGGCAAAATGGGCATCAGCAAGGTCGATGGCGACGTGACCGAGGCGAAACAACGCATCCTGGCGCAACCCTGGTGGCTGGACTGGACGGCCGGGCTGTTCCCGGTGATCATCGGTGTCTTTATTTTGCGCTCGTTCCTGTTTGAGCCCTTCAAGATTCCGTCGGGCTCGATGATTCCCACCTTGTGGGTCGGCGACCTGATTCTGGTCAATAAATTCCATTACGGGCTGCGCCTGCCGGTGCTCAACACCAAAATTACCGAAGGCACGCCGCCACAACGTGGCGATGTGATGGTGTTTCGCTACCCGCCCAAGCCCAGTCTGGACTACATCAAACGTGTTGTGGGCGTGCCCGGCGATGAAGTGGCTTACCTGAACAAGCGTCTCAGCATCAATGGCCAGCCGCTGCCCACCAACGCATTACCCGAGTTTTTTGACGAAGACACAATGCGCTACTTTCCCCAGTTTGAAGAAACCCTGGGTGAGCAACCGCACCGTTTGCTCAACGACCCGGCGCGGCCCGCTTTCATTGCCGGGGCCGATGAATTTGAATTCAAAAATAATTGCCGCTACAGTATTGAGGGCGTGGTGTGCAAGGTGCCCGAGGGGCATTACTTCATGATGGGCGACAACCGTGACAACTCGCTCGATTCGCGCTACTGGGGTTTTGTGCCCGACAAAAACATCGTTGGCAAGGCCTTTTTTGTCTGGATGAATTTCGGCAACCTCAAGCGCATCGGCTCTTTCCATTGACCAGGAGACTGACATGATTTCCTCATCCAAATTCGGCCAGCGTGGCCTGACTTTTTTCAGTTTGCTTTTTGTGGGAGGCTTGGTCGCCGTGACGGGTGTGATTGCCGCGCAGGTGGTGCCCACCGTGATCGAATACCAAACCATTCTGAAAGCTGTGAATAAAGCCAAAGAGGGCAATACGGTGCCCGAAGTGCGCATGATTTTTGACCGGGCCGCGAGCATTGATGCCATCAGTTCGATTACCGCCAAAGACCTCGATGTGACCAAAGAAAATGACAAAGTGGTCGTCAGCTTTGCGTACGAGCGTGAATTTAAATTGGTGGGCCCCGCCTACCTGACCCTCAAGTACAGTGGCAATTCAAATTGAAAATCCAGGTGATGGCTTGAACGCGGGGCTGGCTGCCCTGCAACAGCGCCTGCAACACCCGTTTGCCGATGCCACTTTGCTCAAGCGCGCACTCACGCACCGCAGTTATTCAGCTGACCACAACGAGCGCCTGGAGTTTTTGGGTGACTCGGTGCTGGGCGTGATGGTGTCCGACATGCTGTACCGGCGGCTGCAGAGCCTGCCTGAAGGTGATTTGTCCAGAGTGCGGGCGAATTTGGTCAGGCAAGACACGCTGCACCAACTGGCGCTGTCGCTGGGCCTGCCTGATGTGATTTTGCTGGGCGAGGGCGAACTGCGCTCAGGCGGCCAAAAACGGCCTTCCATTTTGGCCGATGCCCTTGAGGCCGTGATTGGCGCAGTCTATCTGGATGCCGGTTTTGCAGCGGCGCAAGCGCTGGTGCAGCGGCTCTACCAGGCGGTGCAAATCAACCCAAGCATGGATGCCATTGGCAAAGACCCCAAGACAGAACTGCAGGAATGGCTGCAAGCGCGCCGCCTGAAACTACCCAGCTACCGGGTGGTGGCCACCCTGGGTGCGGCGCACAAACAAAGCTTTGAGGTGGCGTGTGAAATTCCCGAACTCAAACGCGCTGAGCGCGGTACTGGCGGCTCGCGCCGTGCTGCCGAGCAGGCTGCCGCCACAGCCATGCTACAAACATTGAAAGCCACGGTGAACTCATGAATACCCCAAAAATAACCGCCGCCAATGCCGATGCCCCTGTGGTCGAGGTGCAAGCCAACCTTGAAGACCTGCTGGCCGGCATGCGCCGCGACATGCGCCCCGCCGGTGCTACCGAGGCACCGGTTGCGGGCCAGCGCTGTGGCCTGGTAGCCATCGTGGGCAAGCCTAACGTGGGCAAATCGACCCTGCTCAATGCCCTGGTGGGGCAAAAAATCAGCATCACCTCGCGCAAGGCACAAACCACGCGTCACCGCATCACCGGCATGCACACCATGGGCGCGACGCAGTTTGTGTTTGTTGACACCCCCGGTTTTCAGACCCTGCACGGCAATGCGCTGAACAAGTCGCTCAACAAGACCGTGGTCGGCGCGGTGGCCGATGTCGATCTGATTTTGTTTGTGGTGGAAGCCGGCAGCTTTACCCCGGCCGACGCCCGCGTGCTGGCGCTGCTCGACAAAAAAATCCCCACGCTGCTGATCGCCAACAAGCTCGACAACGTGCACCGTCGTGGCGACATCGCGCCCTGGCTGCAGACCATGCAGGCGCAACACGCCTTTGCCGAGTTTGTGCCAATGTCGGCCATGAGCGCCAAGGATGTGGAGCGCCTGCTGGGCATTTGCGAAAAATACCTGCCCGAGCAGGCCTGGTGGTACGCCGCCGACGAACTCACCGACCGCAGCGAGCGCTTCATGGCTGCCGAAATGGTGCGCGAAAAGCTGTTTCGCTTGACCGGCGATGAGCTGCCCTACACCTCGACCGTCATCATCGACAAGTTTGACGAAGAGCCGCCCCAGAAAAAAGGCCAGAAGCGCTTGTTGCGCATTGCCGCCACCATCGTGGTCGAGCGCGACGGCCACAAAGCCATGGTGATTGGCGACAAGGGTGAGCGCATCAAGCGCATTGGTATGGAAACCCGCGTCGAGCTGGAAAAGCTATTCAATTGCAAGGTATTCATCGAAATGTGGGTCAAGGTACGCTCCGGCTGGGCCGACGACGAAGCACGCGTGCGCTCATTTGGTTACGAGTGAGTAGTAGACGCTGGCCACACAAGTTCGACACCTTTTTGCC
>NZ_JACUUE010000184.1 GCF_014859475.1 Rhodoferax sp. | reverse complement strand
ATCCATGACCCCGGAAGTCATGGATCGCCACGCTTCGCTCGCGATGACGAAGTCGCTGTTCAAGGTCCGTGTTCGGTATCGGGCCGGATACGGGGGGCTCGCGATGACGGTTCAGGGGCAGTGTGCGGTGCCGGCCATGAGAGCGGCAATGACCTGCTGCTGCGCCGTCAGGCCGAGCTGGGGATACATGGGCAGGCTCAAGACCTCGCGGTGCAATTGCTCGGCAATGGGAAAGTCGCCGCTGCGGTAACCGGCGTCGGCATAGGCCGGCTGCAGGTGCGGTGGAATGGGGTAGTGCACCAGCGTGCCGATGCCGGCTTGCGCCAGCTGCTGCTGCAGCGCGTCGCGCTGCCTTGAGCGCACCACAAACACATGCCAGACCGGGCTGGCCCAGTGCGGCACCTCGGGCAGCACCAAACCGTTGCCGGCCAGTCCGTCAGAATTGGGCTGCGCATTGCCATATTGTTCACCGTGGTGCGTTTGTGCACGGTCAGTCAGGCCGTTCAGGTAGGCCAGCGCGAGTTGCTGGCGCGCGGCGTTCCAGGCGTCGAGGTGCGGCAGTTTGACGCGCAGCAGCGCGGCTTGGAGTTCGTCAAGGCGCGAGTTGAAGCCTTTGAATTCATTGTGGTATTTGCTGCGCGAGCCGTAGTTGCGCCAGGCCCTGAGCTGCTCGGCCAGTTGCGCGTCGTTGGTGGTAATGGCGCCGCCATCGCCCAGCGTGCCCAGGTTTTTGCCGGGGTAAAAGCTGAAGCCCGCCGCGTCGCCCAGGCTACCCGCGCGGCGGCCCTTGTAGCGCGCGCCGTGCGCTTGCGCGGCGTCTTCGATGACTTTGAGGCCATGCTCGCGCGCCACGGCGTTGATGGCGTCCATGTCGGCCGGCTGCCCGTACAGATGCACCGCGATGATGGCGCGGGTGCGCGGCGTGATGGCCACCGCCAGACGCGCTACATCAAGGTTGCAGGTGGCGGCCAGCGGCTCCACCGGCACCGGCGTGGCCCCGGCGTGCGATACCGCCAGCCAGGTGGCAATGTAGGTGTTGGACGGCACAATGACCTCGTCGCCCGCGCCAATGCCCCAGGCGCGCAGGATGAGCTGCAGCGCGTCGAGCCCGTTGCCTACGCCGACGCAGTGGCGGGTGCCGCAGTAGGCGGCAAATTCGGCCTCGAACGCTTGCACCTCGGTGCCCAGAATGTAGTTGCCAGAGGCAAGCACGCGCCGGAACGCGGCCTCCAGCTCGCTCTGGAGCGCCTGGTGCGTGGGCTTGAGGTCGAGAAACGGAACTTTCATGCGCCTGCTTTGACGGCGGCGAGAAACGCATCGTAGTCGCGGATGTAATCGTCTTCGCGGTACACCTCGGAGGCCAGCACCAGACACACCGAGCCCGACGAAAAGTTGTCGAGGTCACGTCACATCATCGGGCTCACGTACAGGCCGTAGTGCGAGCGGTTGAGGTGAAAGCGCTTTTGCTGCTGGCCGTCGTTGAGCACCACGTCGAAACTGCCCGAGATGGCAATGATGAATTCGTGCAGGTGCTTGTGCGCGTGCGAGCCGCGCTCGGAACCGCCCGGAACGTCGTAAATATAGTAAACGCGCTTGATGTCGAACGGAATGTGAACCGAGCTTTCGACAAAGGTCAGGTTGCCCTTGGGGTCCTGAATCTTGGGGAGATCAATGATGCGGGAGTTATTGATGGGCATCTGGCACCTCGGTTTTATGGTTGGCGGTAAAAATGTACCTTGATAATACAAAGGTGAGCGGCACCGTGACCGCAATGGCGCACAGCGGTGCCAGCCAGGTGGCCAGCCCGACCACTTCGACCAGCCCCATCACCAGCCCTATGCCCAGCGCGTACTGCGCGCCATACACCAGCGGAAAGCGCGCCAGGGTGGCAAGCGTCATGCGGGTCCTGAAGACAAAACCGGCGTTCAGCACATAGCTGATGAGGATGCCGAGCACAAACACAATCGAGTAAGCCAGTTGGTAGGGCATGAACTGCAAAAACAGCAGGTACAGCGCATAGGTGACGGCGGTGTTGAACAACCCGGTGACAAGAAAGCGCGCAAAGGCCAGGTTAAACCTCATGAGAATTCAACCGCCCCAAACGATGAAAGACCGTCGTCATTGCGAGTCGCGCAGCGACGTGGCAATCCATGCAGCTTGGGGCGATGGATTGCTTCACTGCATTCGCAATGACGACGTTCTTTCACGTTAAGAGGCTTGGGGTTAAAGTGATCTATACGATCAATTCCAGATGTGCGGCAGTGGCATTGGCCACCACAGCGGGCGCAATGCGCTGGTCAAACGTTGCCAGCCGCCCACCATAGCGAACGGCCAACGCCAGCAAGTAGGCGTCAGTCACTTGCCGATGCCCCAGCAGCCTGGGCCAGTTGATGACGCCTGCGGTCAACAGGCTTACATCTGATGCCCAAAATGCATGTTCAGGCGCAGCGCACGCCATGGCCAAACGCTCGGCGACCCGTGCCGCCGGTCGGGGGGTTGGGTAGCTGGGTTGCGCCATGATGCGCACTACGGCGTTTTGCGTGATGGGGCATGATGCCCATGCCTGGTTAGGTGTGCTTTGCAGCCAGTTCATCGCGCGGGCGTGCATGGCGTGCCCGCCGTCCAGCAACGCGATCAGCACATTGACATCCAGCAGCGCCCGCATTACACGCCTTCGACATCGCGTAACGCGTTGATTTGCGCGTTGGTGACGAGAACGCCCTGCGCCTCAAATGGTTGAAATCCGGCAACTGCGCGTGGCGCTGCAGTGCGGTCAGGCTGTGCACCAGCCGTGCCGCTGATGGCCGCACGCAGCAAGCGCGATATGAGCACACTGGCCGTAACGCGTTCGCGCGCAGCCAGTTCTTTGGCCGCATAAAGAACGTCGTCTTCAATGTCTAAAGTGGTACGCATAAGAACCTCGGTTGATGCAGTTGCATTTTGATGCTAGCACATCACGCCGTCAGTAAACCGTTTCAATCACGGTCTCTGGCCGCAGGTTGGTTTCGTCGAAGATGCGCCACAGGTATTCGCCAATCACGCCGAGCATCAGGATGATCAGGCCGAGCAAAAAGGTGATCAAAGTGACGATGGTCGGGAAACCGGCCACCGGCGTGCCTTCGATCAAGGCATAAATCACGATGTGCATGCCATAGGCAAAGCTGAGGATGGAAACCAGCAGGCCGGTGATGGAGATGGTGCGGATGGGCGTGACCGAAAAGCCGAGCATCACATCCAGAAACGCCTTGATTTTTTTGGCCAATGTCCAGCGGGACTTGCCGTGGCTGCGGGGCTGGCGGTGGTACGGGATGACTTCGGGCTGGTAGCCAAGCCAGTAGGCCAGCAGCGCGGGGTAGGAGTTTTTGGCGCTGTTGAGCATGGGCGCCAGCATGGCTTTGTCCATGAGGCACAGGTCGAAACCACCTTTTGGGTAGTCTTTCATGACCATCGTGCGCAACAGTTTGTAATAGATTTTGGACGACACTTTTGACATGAGGGGGTCGTCGCGCGAGACGCGCTCGAAGATCACAAACTTGGCACCCGCCAGCCAGCGTTTGACGGCTTCGAGCAACAAGGCGGGCGGGTCTTGCAGGTCGGCCGCCAGGTCAGAAAAGCAGTCGCCGGTGACAAAGCGAAAGCCGGTTTTCAGGCAGTGTTCAGCGCCAAAGTTGCGCGTCAGCTTGACCACCTTGGTGGCGGGGCGGCGCGCCTTGAAGGCCAACAGCGTGGCCAGCGATTCGTCTTTGGAGCCATCATCGACAAAGATCAGCTCCAGCCCGACGGCGAGCGTGTCGAGCTGCGCCTCGAGCTTGAGGAGCTCGTCAAAAAGCGCGGGCAGGCTGCCGGCATTGAAGTAAACCGGCACCACGATGGAGAGTGTTTTAGGATGCATTGCAAAGTTTGATTTCATAAAACTCATGGGCGACGCCGCCGCCGCCAAAGCCGGATTTGAAACGGTACAGGCCGTCGTTGAGCACCTGGCCATCTTGCTCGTTGCTGATGCCGAAGTCAAAGTAGCGGGCCCCGGCTTGTTGCGCTTCAAGGATAACGGCGTCAAAGACCGCGTCGAGCGCAGACACCGCGTAGGCGCTTTCGCTGGCCGCAATGTACTGAGCATGCCACACGGTACTGGTTTTGAACACGACCACGCCAGCCTCGACACACCCGGCCAGCAGGGCGCAGTGAATGGCAATGTGGTGCGGGAACCTGTTCATGAGCAGGGCCAGTTCGGCCAGGGAGTGCACGGGTTTGGCAGCGTGCTTGCGTGCCAGGTTGTGCGCAATGACGGCCCATAAGGCGCCAAGGTGCAAGGGTTCGGCCGACAGCGTCACCGCTTTTTGAGCTTTTTTGAGCCCGCGGCGGCGCTGCGCATCGGGCGGCTGGCGTCGGGCAAGGCCTACTGCGCACGAGAGGTCACAGCGCAGCCGTTGGGCACCGAGCCGGAACAGGGCGTAAAGATCATCCTGCGCGGGTGCGCTGGCATAGATGTGCGGAACGGCCTTGTACAGCAGCCGTTGGTAGCCCAGGTTTTGGTAATGCGCAGCCAAGGCGCTCAGGGCCTCCAGCATGCGCGCCCCGCTGAGCCAACCCGGGTGCACCACGCCGCCATAGGTGGTGCCGGGGTGGCTCACCACCAGCATTGGGTCAGCGGGCGATTGCGCCGCCGGGAACACGCCCCTGACCTTGCCCGCGTCAAGGATCAGCGCAGACACGTCCTTGAACCGCTCGCCGTGGTAGCTCAGGAACCGGCGCGTGTGCAGCAGCGTGGCGTTAACCGACGCGGCACAGCATTGCTCCCAGGCCGGTTCATGGTCTGGCGCGTAGGGCACGATCTGCAGATTCACGGGCTTCATTCCGGCTTGCCGTGAACAGGCCCCGGTTTGCCGTAAAAAGGCCCCGTCATTGCGAACGCAGTGACGCAATCCATGCACCCGGCCTGCATGGACTGCCGCGCTACGCTCGCAGTGACGAAGTCTCTGTTCAAGGTCCG
>NZ_JACUUE010000183.1 GCF_014859475.1 Rhodoferax sp. | reverse complement strand
TGGAGGACGACTTTCAAGGCGCCTGCATCCGCTGCGGTCTGTGCGTGCGCGACTGTCCCTATGACATTCTTAAACTGGCCACACCGAATATGCCAGTGGCCACGGGCACGCCGTTTTTTGTGGCGCGTGCCAAACCTTGCGAGATGTGCGAAAACATCCCCTGCGTCAAGGCCTGCCCCACCGGCGCGCTCGACCACAGCCTCACTGACATCAAAAAGGCCAAGATGGGCTTGGCGGTGCTGGTCGATCAGGAAACCTGCCTCAACTTTCTGGGCCTGCGCTGCGACGTGTGCTACCGCGTTTGCCCGGCCATCGACGAAGCCATCACGCTGGAGTTGCAACACAACCAGCGCACCGACAAGCACGCGCGCTTTCTGCCCACCGTGCATTCGCAGGCCTGCACCGGCTGCGGCAAATGCGAGGCCTCGTGCGTGCTCGAAGTGGCCGCCATCAAGGTCTATCCGATCAAGCTGGCCAAGGGCGAACTGGGCGCACATTACCAATTGGGCTGGGAAGAAAAACGCAAGGCCGGTGGCAAGTCGCTGGTGGAAAACCGCAATCTGGTGGACCTGCCCGACCGCCTGCCCGAGGGCGTGCAGTTGCCCGGCCACTGGGACCCTGGCAGCGCCGCACCGGCCATGCCCGCGCCCTTGAGCGATGAGGCGCCGCGATGAGCCACGCGCAACTCAAGCTGGCGCAGGAAGCCATCGAGGCCAAGGGCTGGTGGGGCGCGCACCGCTTTTTGATCATGCGGCGCGTGTCGCAACTGAGTATTCTGTTTTTGTTTTTGATGGGGCCGTGGCTGGGCTGGTGGCTGCTCAAGGGCAACCTGAATTACAGCCTGACACTGGGCGTGTTGCCGCTGGCCGACCCGCTGGTACTGCTGCAAAGCCTGCTCACAGGCCATGTGCCCGAGCGCAACGCCCTGCTGGGCGCGACGATCATTTTGCTGTTTTACCTGCTGGTGGGCGGGCGCGTGTTTTGCTCGTGGGTGTGCCCGGTCAACCTGGTGACCGATGCCGCCAGCGCGCTGCGGCGCAGGCTGGACATTCGCGGTGGCGCCGACTTGCCGCGCGCCACGCGCTACTGGCTTCTGGCGCTGATCTTGCTGCTGGCGGCCAGCACTGGCGGCATCGTGTGGGAGCTGGTGAGCCCGGTGTCAATGCTGCCGCGCGGCCTGCTGTTTGGCATGGGCGCGGGCTGGTTGCTGATTGGCGGCATCTTTGTGTTCGACCTGTTCGTCATGAAAAACGGCTGGTGCGGCCACCTGTGTCCGGTCGGCGCGTTTTACAGCTTGCTGGGGCGGTTCAGCCTGGTGCGCGTCACGGCCAACCGGCGCGCGGCCTGCAACGACTGCCTGGACTGCTTTACCGTGTGCCCCGAGCAGCAGGTGATCAAGCTGCCGCTCAAGGGTGCCAAAAAAGGCGCCAGCCCGCTCATCTTGTCGGGCAACTGCACCAACTGCGGCCGCTGCATTGACGTGTGCTCCAAAGATGTGTTCACCTTGAGCAACCGCTTCAAGCCCAAACTTGACCCTGATTTCGTTTGATCATTTCACCCGTGGAGACCCCCCTCATGAACAAGACCCTCAAAGTTTCCCTGTTGACTCTTTTGGCAGTGACGGTGGTGGCCTGCGCCAGCAGCGCGGTGCAGGTTGGCACGCTGCGCGAGGCCAGTGTGAGCAGCGCCGACACTGCGCCCGACGTCAAGCCCTACCTTGGCAAGCGCCCCGGACAGTTTGCGCTGATCGAACGCAGCTTTGCCAGCCAGCCGCCGCTGGTGCCGCACAACGTCGATGGCTTTGACATCAGCCAGACCGAAAACGCCTGCTGGGACTGCCACAGCAGCGACGAGTTCAAGGGCAAGAAAATGCCGATGGTGTCGAAAAGTCACCTGGTGAAAGGTACTGAAGCCAAGGCAGATCCCGAGCTCGACATGAAGCGCTGGCAATGCGACAACTGCCATGTGCCGCAGGTGGATGCCAAACCGCTGGTGGGCAACGACTTCACCAACCGCTGAGCGCGCATGGAAAGCGCGACCTTTGACGTTCAGCGGCTGCTCCCGGCGCTGCCGTTGTTTAGCGACCTGTCGCCGCCGGAGCGTGAGCGCATCGCCCAAGGCTGCCAGCTCAAGCATCTGGCCGGCAGTGAGACGCTGTTCCGGGCGGGTCAGCCCTGTGACGCGTTTTACGTGGTGGTGTCGGGTCAAATCAAGCTGTATGTGGCCTCCGGTGACGGCCACGAAAAAGTGATCGAGCTGATTGGTCCGAGCCGCAGTTTTGCCGAAGCCATGGTGTTCATGGGCAGCCCGCATGTGGTGAATGCGCAGGCACTGTCCGACACGCTGCTGCTGTGCGTGTGCAAACGGGCGGTGCTCGATGAAGTGGCGCGCGACCCGCGCTTTGCACTGCACATGCTGGCCGGCATATCGCGGCGCCTGCATGGCCTGATTCAGGACGTGGAAGGCTACGCGCTACACAGCGGCATGCAGCGCATGATTGGCTACCTGTTGCGCGATGCCGAAGCTGCGCAAAACGACGGCAGCCAGCCCAACTGCCTGACCGTGCATTTGCCAGCCAGCAAGGCCACGGTGGCGTCGCGCCTGTCGCTCACCCCCGAATATTTTTCGCGGGTGCTGCACGAGCTCGAAGCGCAGGGCCTGATCCGGATCGACAAGCGCGACATTCACATTGCTGACGTATCCAGGCTGGCCAGTTTCGGTTCGCGCTAGCGGTTGCCGGCCGGGGCTTTTTGTTGCTGGGCACACTATTTGTGCCGGTTATTGAACCACATCAAGGGTGCCATCACAACGCCGCGCCTACAGTGAAGCATCATCAACTCAAGGAGAATGTCATGATGCAGATCGTTCGAAGTGCAGCGCATGCAGTGTGGGCGCTGGCCTGCCTGCTGATGCTGTCGCTGGCCAGCCCGGCGTGGGCAGCAGACGCGGTGGTTGCCACCAAAACGGCGGCCGATGCAGCCATCGGCAAAAAATGCCTGAACTGCCACGGCCCTGAAGACCAGCCCGGTATTTACACCGAATGGAAAAACAGCCCGCACGCAGCCAATAATGTCGATTGCTATGACTGCCACAAGGCCAAGCCGGGCGAACCTGGCGCGTTTGAGCACAAGGGCGCGCTGATTCACGTGGTGGTCACGCCCAAGGATTGCGCCAGCTGCCACCAGACCGAAGTGGCGCAGCAACAACGCTCGCACCACGCCAAGGCCGGCAACATTCTGGCCTCGGTGGACAACTTGCTCGGCGAGGTGATCGGCGGCCCGGCCGCGGTTAATGCCGGCTGCAAGCAATGCCACGGCAGCACGGTGGAGGTGGATGCCAAGGGTAAGCCGACACCGCAAACCTGGCCCAACACCGGCATTGGCCGCAAGAATGTCGATGGCTCGCTGGGCTCGTGCTCGGCCTGCCACGCACGTCACGCCTTCTCGTCGGCCCAGGCACGCACACCCGAAACCTGCGGCAAATGCCACATGGGGCCGGACCATCCGCAGATCGAGATTTACAACGAATCCAAGCACGGCATTTTGTACAACGCCAACCTGGACAAAATGAACCTCAACGCGAAGAGCTGGGTGGCTGGCGTGGACTACACCGCCGCCCCCACCTGCGCCACTTGCCACATGGGTGCCACCAAAGACCAGAAGGGCACGCACGACGTGGGTGAACGCATCTCCTGGACGCTGCGCCCGGCCATCTCGTCCAAGATCAACATGATCCGCCTGGCCAATGGCGACGAGTTCGACCAACCCGAAAGCGCGCCGCTGCCCAAGGTGGGAGACGCCGTCAAGGGTTCGACCGTGACCGAAGTGCTAACCTGGGAGCAACGCCGCGACAAGATGAAAACAGTGTGCGCCACCTGCCACACCAGCAACACGGTGGATGGCCACTACAAGCAGTTCGACGACGTGGTTGACCTGTACAACGACAAGTACGCCAAGCCGATTGCCGCGGTCATGAAAGAGCTGGAAGACAAGGGCTACCTGACGCACCAGCCGATGGACGCCAAGATCAAGTGGACCTGGTTCGAAATCTGGCACCACGAAGGCCGCCGCGCGCGCCACGGTGCCTCGATGAACGGCCCCGACTACACCTGGTGGCACGGCATCTATGAAGTGAGCCAGCACACCTACTTCAAGTGGGTCCCCGAGCTCAAGGAAGTGGTCAAAGCCAAAGACGGCAATGAGAAGTTTGCCGACGAGTTGCTGGCCAAATACTTCAAGCCCATTGCCGGGCACGACTGGTTCTTCAACGGCATGGGCAAGGAGCAAATCGACAAAGTGCGCAAGGGCTATGAAGAACGCTATGGCGCGGGCTCGATGAAATAGGCGCGCGACGCACTCTGACCCCAACTGACTGAAACGGCTCTCTGATCACCAGAGAGCCGTTTTTTTGACCTCATCTTTACCCCGGAAGGCAACCCATGATGAACACTTCGATTCGAAAAAACTTGATGTTTGGCTGCGCCGCTTTGCTGAGCGTATTCGCCTTGTGGTCGGCCCAGGCCGCCATGAACCCTGACCTGATCGCGCAAGGCGACCAGCAGTGGGCGGCCGGCCAGCTTGACGCGGCACAACGCACGTTTGAGCAAGCAGTTCAAGCCGAGCCGCGCTCGGTCAAGGCCCACATGAAACTGGCCGGGCTACAGCTGAGCCGGCAAGACTTTGCCGCCAGCATTGCCACCTACCAGCGCAGCATCGGGCTCAACGCCCATAACGACAAGGCCTGGCTGGGCCTGGGATTTGCCTACCTGCACACTGGGCAAAATGGTCTCTCGTTGGCCGCTTTCAATGAGGCGGTGCGGATCGAACCGGGCCATCAGGAAGCGCTGGCAGCGATGCTGGTCAAGCTGGCAACGCCCTGAAAAAAAAACGTACCGACACGGTTAGCGTCACTGCGAGCCCTCCGTACCTGGTCCGATACCGCACACGGACCTTGAACCGTCATCGCGAGCGTAGCGCGGCGATCCATGACTTCCGGGGTCATGGATTGCGTC
>NZ_JACUUE010000182.1 GCF_014859475.1 Rhodoferax sp. | reverse complement strand
GCGATCCATGACTTCCGGGGGCATGGATTGCGTCACTTCGTTCGCAATGACGGGGATGTTCATGGAAAGCGAAGCGCGGCAGTCCAGGCAGTCCGGGGTCATGGATTGCGTCACTTCGCTCGCAATGACGACCCCCATACGTTAAATCGACCAGTAAAGAAGCATATGTTTTACAGAGAAAACGGCCAATTCAAAACCACCTACCGGGCGGACCAGCAGATTTTTCCAATCACGCAAGACCGTGTGGCGGTGCTGTTGCTGATCGCGGCCGCGTTTCTGGTGGTGCCCATGATCACCAGCGAGTACATGTTCCGGGCCATTCTGATTCCGTTTGTCATCATGTCGCTGGCGGCGCTGGGGGTGAACATTCTGGTCGGGTACTGCGGCCAGATTTCACTCGGCTCCGGCGCTTTCATGGCGGTGGGGGCTTATGCTGCCTTTAATTTCTTTGTCCGCATTGACGGCATGCCGGTGCTGCTGGCGCTGCTTTTGGGCGGCATCTGCGCGTCGGCGTTCGGCATCTTGTTCGGTCTGCCCAGCTTGCGCGTCAAGGGCTTGTATCTGGCGGTGGCCACGCTGGCGGCGCAGTTTTTCAGCGACTGGATGTTTTTGCGCATCAAGTGGTTTACCAATGACGCGCCGTCGGGCTCGGTGCAGGTGGCCAACCTGCAGGTGTTCGGTTTCCCGATCGAGAGCCCGATCTCCAAGTACCTGTTTTGCCTGTCCATCCTGGTGGTGATTGCCTTGTTGTCCAAAAACCTGGTGCGCAGTGCCATTGGCCGGGAATGGATGGCCATTCGCGACATGGACGTGGCCGCCGCGGTGATCGGCATCCGTCCCATGTACGCCAAGCTCAGCGCATTCGCGGTGAGCTCGTTCATCATTGGCGTGGCCGGGGCCTTGTGGGGCTTTGTTTACCTGAGCGCCTGGGAGCCTGCCGCGTTCTCGGTCGATTTGTCGTTCAAGTTGCTGTTCATGGTGATCATTGGCGGCATGGGCTCCATCATGGGCAGTTTTTTTGGCGCCGGCTTCATTGTGGTTCTGCCGATTTTCCTGAACCAGTTCCTGCCGCTTGTGGGTGGCCTGGTGGGGGTCGAGATTTCGACCTCGGGCATCTCGCACACGGAATTGATGATATTTGGCGCGCTGATTGTCTGGTTCCTGATCGTGGAGCCGCACGGGCTCGCCAAACTGTGGTCCACGGGCAAGCAGAAGCTGCGTCTGTGGCCATTCCCCCACTGATTCACCGCGTTGATTCGTTTTCGTTAACCAAAGCACTTCGGTGCATTACATCCAGGAGACTTGCATGAAAATCAAACATATTGCGTTAGCGGCTCTCATGACCTCGGTGGGCGCCACGGCGTTTGCCCAGGCCAAGGAACAGTTTTTCCCCGGCCTGCCGTACCGTACCGGTGCCTACGCCCCCAACGGCGTGCCATGGGCCAACGGCTACTCTGATTACCTCAAACTGGTCAACGCCCGCGGCGGCATCAATGGTGTCAAGATCATTTATGAAGAGTGCGAAACCGGCTATGCCACCGACCGTGGTGTCGAATGCTACGAGCGCCTGAAAGGCAAACACGGCGGCGCCACCGTGTTCCAGCCGCTGTCCACCGGTATCACTTTTGCGCTGACCGAAAAAGCCCCGGTTGACAAGATTCCGTTGATCACGGCGGGTTATGGTCGCAGCGAAAGCCAGGACGGTCTGGTCTTCAAATGGAACTTCCCGATTGCCGGCACCTATTGGCTGGCCGCTGACGTGCTGGTGCAAACCATCGCCAAAAAAGAAGGCGGGCTCGACAAGCTCAAAGGCAAGAAAATTGCCCTGGTCTATCACGACTCGCCCTATGGCAAAGAGCCCATTTCCCTGCTGCAGGAGCGCGCCGCCATGCACGGTTTCAACCTGCAATTGCTGCCGGTGGCCCACCCTGGTGTAGAGCAAAAAGCCACCTGGCTGCAAATACGCCAGGCCCGCCCTGACTATGTGCTTCTGTGGGGCTGGGGTGTGATGAACTCCACCTCGCTCAAGGAAGCGCAAGCCACAGGCTACCCGCGCGAAAAAATGTACGGTGTCTGGTGGTCGGGTGCCGAGCCTGACGTGAAAGACGTGGGCGAAGGCGCCAAGGGCTACAACGCGGTCACCATGCAGCACGGCGCTGAACATGGCTCGGCCGTGGTCAAGGAAATCCTGACCAAGTTGCACGACAAGGGTCAGGGTACCGGCCCCAAGGAAGAAGTGGGTTCGGTGCTTTACATGCGTGGTGCCATCAGCGCCATGTTTGCGGTAGAAGGTGTGCGCAGCGCGCAGGAGCGCTATGGCAAGGGCAAGTGGGTGTCGGGCGAACAGGCGCGCTGGGGTTATGAAAACCTGGCGCTCGACCAGAAAAAGCTCGACGACCTGGGCTTTGCCGGTGTCATGCGCCCGGTGCAGACCACCTGCGCCGACCACATGGGCGCCAACTGGGCCCGCATCCATACTTGGGATGGCAAAAAGTGGGCGTTCTCGTCCGACTGGCTGCAGGCTGATGAGCAAATCCTGAAGCCGCTCGTCAAGGCCACGGCCGCCAAATACGCGGCCGACAAAAAGCTGACACCGCGCACGCCGGCAGATTGCCAGTCCTGATCTTTGCGGTGAGAGAAGGTGTCATTGTCAGCAGTGTCATCTTCGTCACTGCGAGGAGCGTCAGCGACGCGGCAGTCCAGGACTTCATGGATTGCCGCGCTGCGCTCGCAATGACGGTGACAAATTCGGCGACTCACACGAGTCGGCAACTGAAAAAGTGACTTGCCTGCTTTTTCAATTGGTTGGGCTATCTTCACACAGCAACAAATCGAGTTACATGGAAATATCACTATGAGTGAAGCTACAAACATCGTTCTCAACGTCAATGGCATCGAGGTCATTTACAACCACGTCATTCTGGTGCTCAAGGGCGTGTCCCTGAATGTGCCCGAAGGCAAGATCGTGGCCATTCTGGGTGGCAACGGCGCCGGCAAAACCACCACGCTGCGGGCGGTGTCCAACCTGCTGCGCGGCGAGCGTGGCGAGGTCACCAAGGGCTCGATCGAGCTGCGTGGCGAGCGCATCGAGAACCTGTCGCCGGCCGACCTGGTGCAGCGCGGCGTGGTGCAGGTCATGGAGGGGCGCCATTGTTTTGCCCACCTGACCATCGAGGAAAACCTGCTCACCGGCAGCTACACCCGCAAGGATAAAGGCGAAATTGCCGCCAACCTGGACAAGGTTTATACCTACTTCCCGCGCCTGAAAACCCGCCGCACCAGCCAGGCCGCTTACACCTCGGGCGGCGAGCAACAAATGTGCGCCATTGGCCGCGCACTCATGACCAACCCCAGCATGGTGTTGCTCGATGAGCCCTCCATGGGGCTGGCGCCGCAGATCGTGCAGGAGGTTTTTGACATTGTGAAAGACCTCAATACACGTGAAAAGGTGACCTTTTTGCTGGCCGAGCAAAACACCAACATGGCCCTCAAATACGCCGACTACGGCTACATCATGGAGTCGGGCCGTGTCGTGATGGATGGCGAGGCCAGCGACCTGGCCAACAACGAAGACGTGAAAGAGTTTTACCTGGGTATGGGCGGCGGCGAGCGCAAGAGCTTCAAGGATGTCAAGAGCTACAAGCGCCGCAAGCGCTGGCTGGCTTAAACCGTCATTGCGAGCGCAGCGCGGCAATCCATGACTTCAAATACATGGATCTCCACGTCGCTGCGCTCCTCGCGATGACGGCTCGAAACACTCTCCTGGCGTGAATATTGGTTTTTCAGGAACACAAACATGAGCGATTATTTTGATGCATTGGAAACGCGCGAGCCCGCGGTGCGCGAAGCAGCTTTGCTGGCAGCCTTGCCGCTGCAGGTAGCGCACGCCAAACTGGGCTCACCAGCCTTCGCCGAGATTCTCAAAGACGTCAATCCCGCCGAAGTCATCAGCCGGGCGGCGCTGGCCAGCTTGCCGGTCACGCGCAAGCATGAATTGCTCGAATTGCAGTTGCGCAGCCGCAGCCGGGGTGGCAGCGTGTTTGGGGGGTTTAGCGCCAGCGGTTTTGGCCCTGATTTGCTGCGCGTGTTTGCCAGCCCGGGCCCCATTTATGAGCCCGAAGGCACGGTCAAAGACTACTGGCGCATGGCGCGCGCCATTTTTGCCGCCGGCTTTCGCCGGGGCGAGCTGATTCACAACAGCTTCAGCTACCACTTTGTGCCGGCCGGCTCGATGATGGAAACCGGCGCCCACGCGCTGGGCTGCACCGTGTTCCCGGGCGGCACCGGCCAGACCGAGCAGCAGGTGCAGGCCATGGCCGAGCTGCAACCCGCGGGCTATATTGGCACGCCCAGCTTTCTGAAAATCATCCTGGAAAAGGCCGCCGAGATGGGTGTGGCGCTGCCCAGCCTGACCAAGGCCATGTTTGGTGGCGAGGCCTTCCCGCCGAGCCTGCGCGACTGGTTCAGCGCACACGGCGTTGCCGGTTACCAGTGCTATGCCACGGCTGATGTGGGCTCGATTGCGTACGAGACCTCGGCGCGCGAAGGCCTGGTGATTGACGAAGGCGTGCTGCTCGAAATTGTGCGCCCCGGCACCGGCGACCCGGTGGCGCCGGGCGAAGTGGGCGAGGTGGTGGTGACCACCCTCAACCCCACCTACCCGCTGATCCGTTTTGGCACCGGCGACCTCTCTGCCGTGCTGCCAGGCCCTTGCCCGACCGGGCGCACCAATGTGCGCATCAAGGGCTGGATGGGCCGCGCCGACCAGACCACCAAGATTCGCGGCATGTTTGTGCACCCCGGCCAGGTGGCCACCATTGCCAAGCGTTTCCCCGAGATCACCAAGGCGCGGCTGGTGGTAAGCGGCGAAATGGCCAACGACCAGATGACGCTCCAGGTCGAAACCGCATGCAGCGGCCCAGACAGCCTGGCAGCCAAAGTGATGGAAGCCATTCGCGACGTGACCAAGCTGCGTGGCCAGGTCGAAGTGGTGCTGCCCGGCAGCCTGCCCAACGACGGCAAGGTGATCGAGGACGCGCGCAGCTACCAGTA
>NZ_JACUUE010000017.1 GCF_014859475.1 Rhodoferax sp. | reverse complement strand
CAAGCGCGGCGAAGTGCCCGAGGTGGTGCTCAACAACCTGTACAAGCAGACCCAGTTGCAGGACACCTTCGGCATGAACATGGTGGCGCTGATCAATGGCCAGCCCAAGCTGTGCAATCTGAAGGATCTGATCGAGGTCTTTTTGGAGCACCGCCGTGAGGTGGTGACCCGGCGTACCGTGTTCAACCTGCGCAAGGCGCGCGAGCGCGGCCATGTGCTCGAAGGTCTGGCCGTGGCGCTGGCCAACATTGACGACTTCATCCGCATCATCCGCGAATCGCCAACGCCGCCAGTGGCCAAGGTCGAGCTGATGAGCCGCCCCTGGGACAGCAAGCTGGTGCGCGAAATGCTCACCCGCACGCGCGCCGATGGCGGCGTGGTCAACGCCGACGATTACCGCCCTGACCGGCTCGAACGCGAATTCGGCATGGGCGCTGACGGCCTGTACCGTTTGTCTGAAACGCAGGCGCAAGAGATTTTGCAAATGCGCCTGCAACGCCTGACCGGCCTGGAGCAGGACAAGATCGTTGCGGAATACAAAGAGGTGATGGCCGAGATTGACGACTTGCTCGACATTCTGGCAAAACCTGAGCGGGTGTCGGTCATCATCAGCGACGAGCTCACTGCCATCAAGACCGAATTCGGCATGACCAAAGTGGGCGCACGCCGCAGCCAGGTTGAGTACTCGTCCTTCGACCTTTCGACCGAAGACCTGATCACCCCGACCGACATGGTGGTCACGCTGAGCCACAGCGGCTACATCAAAAGCCAGCCACTGAGTGAATACCGGGCGCAAAAACGCGGCGGCCGCGGCAAGCAGGCCACGGCCACCAAAGAAGACGACTGGGTGGATCAGCTCTTCATTGCCAACACGCACGACTACATCCTGTGCTTCTCCAACCGCGGCCGCATGTACTGGCTCAAAGTGTGGGAGGTTCCGCAAGGCTCGCGCGGTTCGCGTGGCAGGCCCATCGTCAACATGTTCCCGTTGCAAGAGGGCGAAAAAATCACCGTGGTGTTGCCGCTCACCGGCGAAAAACGTACTTTCCCGGCGGATCAATACGTCTTCATGGCCACCAGCATGGGCACCGTCAAGAAGACCCCGCTGGACGATTTTTCAAACCCGCGCAAGGCCGGCATCATTGCCGTGAATCTGGACGAGGGTGATTATTTGATTGGCGCCGAGATCACCGACGGTCAACACGATGTGATGCTGTTCAGTGACGGCGGCAAGGCGGTGCGCTTCAACGAAGAAGAGGTCACCGCCCACGGCCGCCAGTCGCGTGGCGTGCGCGGCATGAGCCTGGAAGAAGGCCAAGCAGTGATCGCCATGCTGGTGGCCGAAGACGAAACGCAGAGTGTGCTCACCGCCACCCAGAACGGTTATGGCAAACGCACCAGCATTGCCGAATACACCCGCCATGGCCGTGGCACCAAGGGCATGATCGCCATTCAGCAGTCCGAGCGCAACGGCAAGGTGGTGGCAGCCACCCTGGTGCACGCCGACGACGAAATCATGCTGATCACCGACAAGGGTGTGTTGGTGCGCACCCGGGTTTCCGAGATTCGCGAACTCGGTCGCGCCACCCAGGGCGTGACGCTGATCGGCCTGGACGATGGCTCGCAATTGAGCGGCCTGCAACGCATTGTTGAGAACGATGCCAACCCGCCCAGCGAAGATGCCGTTGACGACGACAGCGATGCGCCCGTTTAACTTTTCCGCCGGTCCCGCCGTCATGCCCGACGCGGTGCTGGCCCAGGCCGCAGCCGAGATGCTGGACTGGCATGGCAGTGGCATGGGCGTGATGGAAATGAGCCACCGCGGTAAAGAATTCGGCGAAATTTACGCGCAGGCCCAGGCCGATCTGCGTGAGTTGCTGGCAGTGCCAGAGCACTTCAAGCTGCTCTTCATGCAAGGCGGCGGCCTGGCTGAAAACGCCATCGTGCCGCTGAATCTCTCAAAAGGGCAGACGGCCGACTTTGTGGTGACCGGCAGCTGGAGCCAAAAGTCCTTGGGCGAGGCGCGCAAATACTGCACTGCGCATGAAGCGGCCAATACCAAAAGCAACGGCCACACCACGCTGGCCGATCCTGCCAGCTGGCAACTCAGTGACAAACCGGCCTACGTGCACCTCTGCAGCAATGAGACCATCAACGGCGTTGAGTACCACACGTTGCCTGACCTGAAAGCACTGGGCTGCGAGGCGCCGCTGGTGGTTGATTTTTCATCGCACGTTGCCTCTCGTCCGATCGACTGGTCGCGCGTCGGCCTGGCCTTTGGCGGTGCCCAAAAAAACCTCGGACCGGCGGGTTTGACGCTGGTGGTGGTGCGCGACGACCTGTTAGAGCGCGCGCTGCCAATTTGCCCCAGCGCGTTCAATTACCGCACCGTGGCCGACAACGATTCAATGTTCAACACGCCACCCACCTATTCGATCTACATCGCCGGACTGGTCTTCAAATGGCTCAAGGCCCAAGGTGGCATCGCGGCAGCAGAAGCGCGCAACATCGCCAAGGCCAAGTTGCTTTACGACGCCATAGACAGCTCCAGCCTGTACCTCAACCGGGTCGCCAAAGATTGCCGTTCGCGCATGAATGTGCCGTTTTACCTGCGCAATGAGACGCTCAACGAGGCCTTTCTGGCTGGCGCCCGCGAGCGCGGCCTGCTGCAACTCAAGGGCCACAAATCGGTGGGCGGTATGCGCGCCAGCATTTACAACGCCATGCCGCTCGAAGGCGTGCAGGCGCTGGTGAACTACATGCGCGACTTCGAGGCCCGGCGCGGCTAAAGCCCATGGCAAGAACCCTCCCCGAATTGCGCACCCAGATCGATGCCCTCGATCTTGAGTTGCTGTCCCTGCTGAACCAGCGTGCCGCCCTGGCCCACGAGGTGGGCGAGATCAAACGCCTTGACGGCTCAGCCGTGTTTCGTCCCGACCGCGAGACACAGGTGATTGCCAACCTGCAGTCGCACAACCAGGGCCCTCTCAAAGACCAGAGCCTGGGCCTGATCTGGCGCGAAATCATGTCGGCCTGCCGTGCACTCGAAGCGCCACAGCGCGTGGCCTACCTGGGGCCGGCGGGCACCTTCAGCGAGCAGGCGGCGATTCAGTTTTTTGGCGGCAGCATGTCGCGCGTGCTGTGCGTCAGCATCGACGAGGTGTTTCGCGCCACCGCCGCAGGCAGCGCCGAGTTTGGCGTGGTGCCCATTGAGAACTCGTCGGAAGGTGTGATCTCGCGCTCTCTTGATTTGCTGCTCAACTCGCCGCTGCACATCATCGGTGAAACCAGCTTTCTGGTGCGCCACAACCTGTTGCGCCTGGAGCCCTCGCTGCACAACATCGAGGCGGTTTACGCCCACCCGCAGGCCCTCGCGCAGTGCCAGGACTGGCTCACCACCCATCTGCCCAATGCCGAGCGCCGAGCCGCCGCCAGCAATTCGGAAGGGGCCCGCCTGGCCGCCACCAACCCGGCCTGGGCTGCCATCGCCAGCGAACGCGCCGGCAGTGAATTTGGCCTGCACATCGCCTCCTACGCGATCCAGGACGACGCCTTCAACCGTACCCGCTTTGCCATCATTTGCCTGCCGCAAACGCTGGCAGCGCCGCTGGCCACAGGCAACGACTGTGTCAGCCTGATCGTCTCGGTGACGAATCGTCCAGGCGCGGTGCATGACCTGCTGGTGCCACTCAAAAAACACGGCGTGTCCATGACCCGCTTCGAGTCACGACCCGCGCGCTCAGGCCAATGGGAATACTATTTTTACATCGACCTGCAGGGTCACCCCAGCCAGCCCCACGTGGCGGCCGCACTGGAAGAACTGCGCAGCTTGTGCGCGTTTTACAAAGTGTTGGGCACCTATCCGGTCTCTGATTAGTAGTCCGTTTTATCAAACAAGGCACAAAATGAAATTGATGGATTTTTTCGTCAGGCCAGGCCAGAGGAGGCGTCATAGCAATTGCCATGACAACGACGAACAACGACGCGTGGCGGAAAAAGACGCCATTTCATGTGTCGAGTTTGGTGAAACGGACGACCTGGCATGTTTGAGCAACTCGGATTGATCGGCTGCGGCCTGATGGGCGGCTCGTTTGCGCTAGCGCTCAAAGAGGCAGGACTGGTGCAACGCGTGGTCGGTTTCAGCCCATCCAGCAGCACCATGCAAAAAGCCCTGCAACGCGGTGTCATCGACGCGGCTGCGCCCTCGGCATTGCAGGCGGCCAGCGATGCCGACATTGTGTTGCTGGCCGTGCCGGTCGCGGCTACCGAAGCCAGCTTGCAAGCCATCCAGCCAGCGCTCACGCCACAAATGCTGGTCATGGACGTGGGCTCCACCAAGGGCGACGTGCTGGCGGCGGCGCAGCGCGCACTGGGTGAGCAAATCGGCTCCTTTGTGGCTGCCCACCCGATTGCCGGCAAGGAAATGGCCGGCGTGGAGCACGCCGATGCCCGGCTGTACCAAGGCTGCCAAACCATTCTGACGCCCACCGCGCAGACGCACAGCCGCCAGCTCCAGCAGGCCATGGAAGTCTGGCAGGCGCTGGGTGCGAGGGTGGTGCAGATGTCGCCAGAGTCCCATGATGCGGCTTTTGCCGCGGTCAGCCACTTGCCGCACCTGCTGGCCTTTGCCATGATGAACGCCGTGACCGGACAAGCCCGGGGGCAAGAATTTTTGGCGCTGGCCGGCCCGGGCTTTCGCGACTTCACCCGCATTGCCGCCAGCGACCCCAAGGTCTGGCGCGACATCCTGCTGGCCAACCGCCAGGAGTTGCTGGCCCAAAGTCAGCACTTTCAGGCGCAGTTGCAAGCTTTTGAAGCACTGATGGCGCAAGGTGATGGCGCGGCGCTGCAAGCCCTGATCGAGCAAGCCAGTACCGCGCGCAGCCAGTGGCACCTCAAGCAACACAAGCAAGCATGCTGAATACCGTCTTCATCGATCTGCCACCGCTGCAATCGGCCGGCGGCACCATCACCTTGCCAGGCTCCAAAAGCATCTCGAACCGGGTGCTGCTGCTGGCCGCGCTCAGCCGGGGCCGAACCACGATCCATGAGGTGCTGGACTCCGACGACACCCGCGTCATGCTGGCGGCCTTGCGCACCCTGGGCTGCGAGATCAGCCAAAGCGGCCACACCGTGGTCATCGACGGCCTGGGCGGCCAGCCCAAACACACCCAGGCCGATCTGTTCATGGGCAACGCCGGCACCGCCATCCGCCCGCTCACCGCTGCGCTGGCGCTAATGGGCGGCAGCTATGGCTTGAGCGGCGTGGCGCGCATGCACGAGCGCCCGATTGGTGACCTGGTCGATGCGCTGCGCCAACTGGGCTGCCAAATCGACTACACCGGCCAGCACGGCTACCCGCCGCTGCACATTGGCCAGCCCGCTCTCAAGCTCGATGCACCTATCAAAGTGCGCGGCGATGTGTCAAGCCAGTTCCTGACCGCCCTGCTGATGGCCTTGCCGCTGGTGGCCAGGAAAGACGTGGTGATCGACGTCGTGGGCGAGCTGATCTCGCGGCCCTACATTGAAATTACCCTGAACCTGCTGGCGCGCTTTGGCATTCGGGTGCGCCGCGACGGCTGGCAGCGCTTTACCATTCCCGCGGGCAGCGAGTACCAGACTCCGGGCACCCTGTATGTCGAAGCTGATGCCTCTTCGGCCAGTTATTTCATCGCCCTGGGCGCCATTGCACCCTGCGCTGCTGGCCAGGGCGGCATTCGCATCGAAGGCCTGGGCGCCGATTCGATCCAGGGCGACATCCGCTTCGTTGAAGCCGCCCGCATGATGGGCGCCAATGTGGTAAGTGGCCCCAACTGGCTCGACGTCTCGCGTGGTGCCTGGCCGCTCAAAGCCATTGATCTCGATTGCAACCACATCCCCGACGCCGCCATGACGCTGGCCGTGATGGCGCTTTATGCGCAAGGCACCACCAGCCTGCGCAACATTGCCAGTTGGCGCGTCAAGGAAACCGACCGCATTGCCGCCATGGCGTGCGAACTGCGCAAACTCGGCGCGACGGTGGTGGAAGGTGCTGATTTCATCCAGGTCACACCGCCTGCCAGCCCCGCGCAATGGCAGGCAGCCAGCATCCACACCTATGACGACCACCGCGTGGCCATGTGCTTTGCCCTGGCCGCCTTCAACCCCGCAGGCTTGCCGGTGCGCATCAACGACCCAAAATGTGTCGCCAAGACTTTTCCGGACTATTTCGAAGCGCTGTTTTCACTCGTGCAGGCTGACCCGGCGCAAATCCCCGTCATTTGCATCGACGGCCCCACCGCATCGGGCAAGGGCACGCTGGCGGCACAATTGGCCAGCCAGTTGGGCTACCACCTGCTCGACTCGGGCGCGCTCTACCGCATCACCGCGCTGGCGGCCACCCAGGCGGGGCTGCCACTGGATGCCTCGGGTGAAGTGGCGATTGCCAGTCTGGCCCCAGGCCTGCGCATTGAATTCAAAAGCGAGCAAGTGCTGCTCGACGGTGCTGACGTTTCTGAGGCCATCCGCACCGAAGAAGTCGGCATGAATGCCTCCAGGGTGTCGGCCTTGCCCAAGGTGCGCGCGGCTTTGGTGGCGTTACAGCACAGTTTTCGCCGCCTGCCCGGTCTGGTCGCCGATGGCCGCGACATGGGCACCGTGATCTTCCCGCGCGCGCCGCTCAAGGTGTTTTTGACCGCCAGCGCTGAGCAACGTGCGCAAAGGCGGTTTAAACAGTTGATTTCAAACGGGAATTCAATTACACTCCACGCTCTTCGCGCTGACCTGGAAGAGCGCGATGCACGGGACTCATCCCGTAGCGTTGCCCCTCTCAAGCCAGCCCTGGACGCCAAGTTGCTCGACAATTCCACGTTACCGATTGAAGAATCGGTTCAACTGGTATTGGCGTGGTGGCAAGGCAGGCAGCCCTTCTGAGCATTCGCAAGGGCTGAAACCGCAAAGGCCAGGGTCTGAAAAACCCAAACCAATGCACCGCTCCTCATTCGTCTTATCGCGCTGCATTGGCGCACTACGGATGAGGTTCAAAAACTTAACCCCGCGGTTTTCGTAACCGCATTGAAAATGTCTGAATCTTTTGCCGACCTGTTTGAAGAGTCCCTGAAACGCACGGAAATGCGCACGGGCGAAGTGATCACTGCCGAAGTGGTACGTATCGAGCACAGCTTTGTGGTGGTGAACGCCGGCCTCAAGTCCGAAGCCTACGTGCCGCTGGAAGAATTCAAAAATGACCAGGGAGAAACCGAGGTGCAAGTCGGCGATTTCGTATCAGTGGCCATTGGCTCGATCGAAAACGGCTACGGCGACACCATTTTGTCGCGCGACACCGCCAAGCGTCTGGCCTCCTGGATGAGCCTGGAAAAGGCCCTCGAATCCGGCGAATTTGTCACTGGCACCACCAGCGGCAAGGTCAAGGGTGGTTTGACCGTGTTGGTTAACGGCATTCGCGCCTTCCTGCCCGGCTCGCTGGTTGACACCCGTCCCACCAAAGACCTGTCACCGTACGAAAACAAGACGATGGAGTTCAAGGTCATCAAGCTTGACCGCAAGCGCAACAACGTGGTGCTGAGCCGCCGCGCCGTGGTCGAAGCCAGCATGGGCGAAGAGCGTGCCAAGCTGATGGAAACGCTGCGCGAAGGTGCCATCGTCCAGGGCGTGGTGAAAAACATCACCGAATACGGCGCTTTTGTCGATCTGGGTGGCATCGACGGTCTGCTGCACATCACCGACATGGCCTGGCGCCGTGTCCGTCACCCGTCTGAAGTGGTGACCGCCGGCCAGGAAATCACGGCCAAGATCCTCAAGTTCGATACCGAGAAAAACCGTGTCTCGCTGGGTCTGAAGCAATTGGGTGATGACCCGTGGATGGGCGTGAACCGCCGCTATCCGCAAGGCACGCGCATGTTCGGCAAGATCACCAACATCGCTGACTACGGCGCATTTGTGGAACTCGAACCCGGTATTGAAGGCCTGGTGCACGTCTCCGAGATGGACTGGACCAACAAGAACGTGGCGCCGAGCAAGATCGTTTCCCTGAGCGACGAAGTTGAAGTCATGGTGCTCGACATCGACGAAGACAAGCGCCGCATCAGCCTGGGCATGAAGCAATGCAAGGCCAACCCGTGGCAGGAATTTGCGCAAAACACCAAGCGCGGCGACCGCGTCAAGGGCCCCATCAAGTCGATCACCGACTTCGGCGTGTTCGTTGGCTTGGCTGCCGGTATCGACGGCTTGGTGCACCTGTCTGACCTGTCCTGGAACGAGCCCGGCGAAGCCGCTGTGCGCGAGTACAAAAAGGGCCAGGAAGTGGAAGCGCTGGTGCTGGCCGTGGACGTGGACCGCGAACGCATCTCGCTGGGCATCAAACAACTCGACTCCGACCCGTTCACCACCTTCTCGTCAATCAATGACAAGGGTTCCGTGGTCACCGGCAAGGTCAAGACGGTGGACGCCAAGGGTGCCGAGATCGAATTAGGCGAAGACATCATCGGCTATCTGCGCGCTTCGGAAATCTCCCGCGACCGCGTCGAAGATGCCCGCAACGTGCTGAAAGTTGGGGACGAAGTCACCGCTGTGGTGGTCAATGTGGATCGCAAGACCCGCAACATCCAGTTGTCGATCAAGGCCAAGGACGCTGCTGACCAGAACGAAGCCATGACCTCGCTCAGCCAGCAATCAGCCCGCGAAAACGCCGGCACTACCAGCCTGGGCGCTTTGCTGCGCGCCAAGCTCGACAACAATAACTAAGCCGTTATTGCTGAAATGAACTGACGACCGGTTGCCCTGCGTACCGGTCGTTTTTTTCTTGTTAGTCAGTTGGGGACAGCGCCAAAGGGCTGTCCCGCAAAGGTATTGGTTTATGACCCGCTCCGACCTCGTTGAAGAACTTGCAGCACGATTTGACCAGATCACCCAGCGCGATGCCGAGTTTGCGGTCAAGGCGATTCTGGAAGCCATGAACGACGCCCTGGCACGCGGCCATCGCATTGAAATCCGTGGCTTCGGCAGTTTTTCCGTCAACTACCGCTCGCCACGCATGGGACGCAACCCGCGCAGCGGTAAAAGTGTCGCCATTCCTGAAAAAAAAGTGCCCCACTTCAAACCCGGCAAAGCCCTGCGCCAGGCCGTTGACCAAGGCACCAATGCGATTCTGCCGCCGCCGACTTGACAACAGCGCCAAACGGTAGAATCTTCCCAACACCGGGAAATATCGATGAAACACATCCTGTGGTTGCTAAGGTTGATCCTCAAAGCAGCCATTTTTTTTACACTGTTTGCCTTCGCGCTGAACAATCAGCATGTCACAACAGTCAACTTTTTCTTTGGCAACCAATGGCTTGCACCCATGGTGCTGGTGGTGCTTGGCGCCTTCAGCATCGGCGTGGTCGTGGGCGTTTTGGGTATGGCCCCATGGTGGTGGAGGCATCAGCGCGCCAAACAGGAGCCCGAGACACCGCCCCCAGCGACTGCCACACCCGCTGGACCGACCCAAGCGCCTGGCGCCACACCAGCCTACGCCGATGGAATTTGACCTGAGCTGGGTCTTGCTGGGGCTGCCGCTGGCGTTTGTGCTGGGTTGGCTCGCATCGCGGCTGGATTTGCGCCAAATCCGGCTGGAAAACCGCCAGGCGCCAAAGGCGTACTTCAAGGGCCTCAACTACCTGCTCAACGAGCAACAGGACCAGGCCATCGACGCCTTCATCGAGGCGGTGCAGAACGACCCGGACACGTCGGAGTTGCACTTCGCGTTGGGCAACCTGTTTCGTCGTCGTGGCGAATATGAACGTGCCGTGCGCGTGCACCAGCACCTGCTGTCGCGCGCCGACATCAGCCCTGCAGACCGGCACCGGGCCCAGCACGCGCTGGCGCTGGATTTCCTCAAGGCCGGACTGCTGGACCATGCCGAGACGGCCTTGCTCAAGCTCGAAGGCACACCCTTTGAGGCCCAGGCCCGCCTGGCCTTGCTGGCCAACTATGAACGCAGCCGTGACTGGCCGCAGGCCGCCCAAATGGCTGAAAAGCTGGCGCATGCCGGCCAAGGCAGCTTTGCACCCCGGCTGGCTCATTACCTGTGCGAACAAGCCGCTACCCAGGTTGCCCAGGGTCATTTGGAAGCCGCGCTGCAATTGCTGCAAAGCGCCATTACCAAGGCGCCAGAAGCGGCTCGGGCCCGTCTTGATCTGGCCCAACTGCTAATCCGCATGGGGCAGGAAGTGATGGCATGGAACGCCCTGATGCAGGCCCTCGACAGCGCCCCGTCAGCCACGCCCCTGATCGCCCGCCCGCTGGCCGAACTGGCGCTGCGCTGTGGCAACGGCGCGGCCACCCTGGCGCGGCTGCAACAGCTCTATGCCGAACATGCCTCGCTGGATGTGCTGGAAGCCATCGTTACTCTCTCCGGTGCAGACCCAGCCGGTCAAACAAGCGCCCGTGACTGGTATGCCCGACATCTGGAAAAAGAGCCCTCGCTAGTGGCCGCCACGCGCTGGATCGCCGGTGAGAAGCTGGAACACGAACAGTTTCATCCGCAGGTGCAACGCGCCCTGGATCATGCCGTCCAGCCGCTGCTGCGCTACCGCTGTGCCGCCTGCGGTTTTGAGGCATCGAAACACTTTTGGCAATGCCCTGGCTGTCAGACCTGGGACAGTTACCCCGCGCGTCGGGTCGAAGAATTATGATTATTTCCAGAGAAAAAATGGCTGCGGCGCGCGTGCTGGTGGTGGGCGATGTGATGCTGGACCGCTATTGGTTCGGTGCCGTGGAGCGCATCAGCCCCGAAGCTCCGGTGCCGGTGGTGCGCGTCACGCGTGAAGAGGAGCGCAACGGTGGCGCCGCCAATGTGGCGTTCAATGTGGTCACGCTTGGCGCCCAGGCCTCGCTGCTGACTGTGGTGGGTGACGACGAGGCCAGCCACAAATTGGAAGCGCTGGTGGCCAATACCGGCATCCAGACCCATTTTGGTCGCGATGCGCAGCTTAAAACCACGGTCAAGCTGCGCGTCATCGGCCGTCAGCAGCAGTTGTTGCGACTGGATTTTGAGAACATGCCCAAAAGCGAGGTGCTGGCGTCGCAAACCGCCACCTTTGTCCAACTTTTGCCCAGCCATCAGGCTGTGCTGTTTTCGGACTACGGCAAGGGTGGTCTGGCGCATGTGAGCGACATGATTGCGCGCGCTGTCGAAGCCGGCAAACCCATCCTGATCGACCCCAAGGGAACGGATTATTCGCGTTACCAACGGGCCACCGTGATCACACCCAACCGCGTCGAATTGCAACAAGTGATCGGGCCTTGGCAGGACGAGACTGAACTTCAAACCAAGGTGCAAAACTTGCGCCAGCAGCTTGGGCTGCAGGCGGTATTATTGACCCGCAGCGAAGAGGGCATGGCGCTGTTTGATGCCCACGGCTGCGCAGCTGTGAAGGCGCAGGCACGCGAAGTGTTCGATGTGACTGGCGCCGGCGATACCGTGATTGCCACCCTGGCCACCCTGGTGGCTGCCGGCTGCAGTCTGCGCCAGGCCTTGCCACTGGCCAACCAGGCCGCTGGCATCGTGGTTGGCAAATTTGGCACCGCCACCGTTTCTTACAAGGAGTTATTTGAATGAGCCGAATCGTTGTTACCGGCGCCGCCGGATTTATTGGCGCTAACCTCATCAAGGGCCTCAACGCACGCGGGATGACCAACATCATTGCCGTCGATGACCTGACCCAGGGCGACAAGTTCCGCAATCTGGCTGATTTGCAGATTGCCGACTACGTGGATGCCGATGTTTTTTACGATGCATTTGCCGCCGATGTTTACGGCGAGGTGGAAGCTGTTTTTCACGAGGGCGCCTGTAGCGACACCATGGAGAGCAATGGCAAATTCATGATGCAAAACAACTACACCACCTCGGTGCAGCTGTACCAGACCTGCCACAAGCGTGGTGCCCGCCTGCTTTACGCCTCCAGCGCGTCGACCTACGGCGGCGCTGACACGTTCAAAGAAGAACCCGCATTCGAGCGACCACTCAATGTCTATGGCTATTCCAAATTGCTCTTTGACCAACGCATGCGCCGCGAATGCGGGCCGAAGTTCGAAAACGCCCTGGCCGGACGCGGTAAGCAGGTGGTCGGCTTTCGCTATTTCAACGTCTATGGCCCGCACGAGCAGCACAAGGGCCGCATGGCCAGCGTCGCGTTTCATCAGTTCAACCAGTTCAAGGCCGAAGGCAAGGTCAAGCTCTTCGGCGACTATGGCGGCTACGCGCCCGGCACACAAATGCGCGACTTCATCTTTATCGACGACGTGGTCGCCGTCAACCTGTGGTTCTTTGACCACCCCGAAATATCGGGCATTTTTAACCTCGGCACCGGGCGCGCCCAGCCCTTCAACGATGTGGCCAGTTCGGTTGTCAATGCCATGCGCCAGGTCAACGGTCAGGCAGCGCTCTCACTTGAGGCCTTAACAGCTGAAGGACTGCTTGAATACATTCCCTTTCCCGATGCACTGCGTGGCAAATACCAGTGCTACACCCAGGCTGATTTAGGTGCCTTGCGCGCGACCGGATGCAATCATCAGTTTGCCGACGTGCAAACCGGCGTGGCCAGTTATATCGGATGGCTGGCGCAGCAGGCCTGAATCTGACGTATTTTTTACACAGTTGTCAATCTGAATTCCCATTGGCATCAAGAAAGGCATACACTGTTTTCGTCAACGATCAACTTTATCCATTCGATCCTTGACACGGTTGTTCCTTCTTTTACTTTACAGGGAGTCAAATCATGCTGAAGAAAATTTTGGCCGTTATGGCCATGCTCTATGCTGTTACTTGCTTTGCAGCAGTCGATATCAATAAAGCTGCGGCTGCCGATCTAGAAAACATCAAGGGCGTAGGCCCGAGCCTGTCCAGCAAGATTGTCGATGAACGGAAAAAGGGGAATTTCAAAGACTGGGGCGACTTTATCGCGCGCGTCAAGGGTGTTGGCGAAGGCAACGCCGCCAAATTTTCAGCCGAGGGCATGACCGTCAACGGCGCAGTATTCAATGGCACACCTGCTGTGGTCAAGAAATAAAGCCTCTGAATTCATCATTCAAAAGCCCGCATCAGCGGGCTTTTGTTATTGTGCGACCGCTTCAGTCAGTATGATGTAACCCTCATGATGTCCGTCTTTGCAATTTGTCTGGGTGCCTGTGCCGGGGCGTTGGCACGTTGGAGTTTGGGCTTGTGGCTCAATCCGGGCGCGCTGATACCCATGGGCACGCTGGCAGCCAACCTGATTGGCGGCTATCTGGTCGGCGTGGCAGTGGCCGTATTCCAGGCACTGCCGCATCTGGACCCCGCCTGGCGACTCGCCATCATCACGGGTTTTCTGGGCGCCTTGACCACTTTTTCCAGCTTTTCAGCCGAAGTGGTCGGCATGCTCGGGCAACAACGCTACCTGCTGGGTTTTGGTACAGCCGCCATGCACCTGTTCGGCTCCCTGTTGCTCACCCTGGCGGGCATAAGGACGGCCGAGTTTTTCATCAGGACATCGGTCTGAACAGTTAGCCGCCGCCGCGCTGCATGTACAGGTCAAAGCGCTTCATGAAGGCATAACGCGCCTGATCATCCAGACCGGCAAAGCGAAAGCTCACCTTGAGCACCGGGATGCTGATGAGCCCGATTACCCGGGGCGGCCCCACCTGCCATTTCAGGCCCAGCGCACCGTCTCCGATGCGCACGCCAGCAGCGCCCGCCTGCAGTTTCCAGTGGTTGTCTCCCACTGCCCTGGGCAGCCACATCAGCCACTCGGCCTCGGTGCAGCCCATCTCGCGCTCAAAGCGCTCCGCGTAAAAATTCTGCATGGGTCAATGAACCTTAGCCGCCGGCAATCGGTGGCCAGATGGCGAGCACATCGCCCTCATTCAGCGTTTGCGTCGGGCGTTTTTGGGGCGTCACGTAGCTGCCGTTGACCAGCACCAGGTGCACCAATTTCTCTGGCAAACGGTACTGTTCCACCAATTGACCGATGGTGGTTTCCGGGGCGATGTCCATGACCACAATGTTGCTGTACCTGGCCTCAGGCGGCAGGTAGTCGGTCAGTGACGCGAAAAGTTTCAGGGTGATCTTCATGCTGCAAACGTTAGCGCCTGCGCGCATCGGCTGCACCCGACCAGTCGCCTTGTCCCTGCGCCGCGGCCAGATAGGCTTCCATCAGGCGGGTGGGGTCACGCTTTAAGGTGTTGGCCCAGTCGCCCAGCTTGATCTGGCCTTCGACCAGGCCACGCATCACGCCCACATGCTCGGTCCAGCCCACGCTGTTGCAGCCCACCAGCACATCGTCCTTGAACTGCAGGCTCAAATGACGTCCGGCGGCTTTATCGGTCAGCTCGACATGCTCCCCCCCGGGCACGCCTTCCCAGTCGCCAAAACTGGCCGAGATCAGCCCCAGCGTATCGAGCACGTTGATTTGTGTCACGCCCTTGAGTTTGGCCCGTGGCGCCTGCCCGTGCGCAAAAGCCACCATATTCATGGCGGCAATACGCGCCTGCTCGGCGGCGTTGGGCTGAATGGCGCTGACGATCATCTTGCCCGACACCTTGTCCAGCGCCTCGGCGCAGTCGCCGGCGGCATAAATGCCGGGCACGTTGGATTGCAGGTGCTCGTCGGTCAGCACCCCCAGCAGGCAGGTGATACCGGAATTTTCCAGGTAACCAATGGCCGGGCGCACGCCGGCAGCGCTGATGACCAGATCAGCCTGCATGGTCTTGCCATTGGAAAGTTTCACGGTCAAGGGCTTGCCGGGCTCGATCGACTCAACCCGGGTGCTGGTGAACACCTCCACGCCCTTGGTCTCGCACCAGTCGCGGATCATACCGCCCGCCGTGGGGCCCATCATGCGCGGCACCATGCGGTCGCCCATCTCGACCACACTCAATTTCACACCACGTGCCGCCAGCGCTTCCATGATGATGCAGCCAATAAAACCCGCGCCCAACTGTAGCACCCGGGCACCGGGCTGGGCCAGCGCGGCAATGGCGCGCGCGTCGGCCAGCGTCCAGCAGTGGTGCACACCTTGCGACTTGATGCCGGGCACAGGCGGTGTCACCGGTCGCGAGCCAGTCGCCACCAGCAAGGTGTCAAAACGAATGCTCTCGCCGCTGTCAAGCACCACCGTTTTGCTGTCAGCCTGCACCTGCTTCACATGCGCCACACGCACTTGTATGTTCAAGTCGTCAAAGTGCGTGGGGCTCTTGCGCAGGTAGGTGCCGGCCTCATCGATGTTGCCCATCAACAAATACGGAATGGCCATGCGCGAATAAGACGGCTCAGGCTCATCGCCAATGAGGGTGATGCTGTCGTGCGCGCTGAGCTTGCGGATGGTCTCGGCAGCAATCACACCGGCCGGGCCGGCACCGAGGATGACGTGGTGGGTCATGATAATTTCTCCAGAAAAAAAGCGGCTATTGACGCCGCTTGTTTGTGACTGCGCTTCGTCATTGCGAGCCCGCGGTATCGGACCGGGTACGGGGGGCTTGCAATGACGGTAACACGAACTTTACAGGCTCAGCCGCTCTTTGGTGGCAGCAGTCGGGCGACCCTCGGCATCCCAGCCACGGGCTTCGTAATACAGCGGCAGCATGGTGGCGATTTCGTTGAACTTGCCCTTGGCCGGGCCAGTCTTGCAGGCGCCTTCCACACTGGTCAGGCGCGGTGGCAGGCTGTCGTCGGCCTTGGTGAAACCGGCTCGGTTGTTGAACTCGCGCTCCATGTTCCAGATGCGCTCACCGATCTTGGCGAGTTCCTCGATGGTGTACTGCTCGCCACAGGCGCCCTGCATTTGCGGCGACAGGTCTTGCAGGCCCCAGGCAAAGGTGGTGAAGATGCACAGGCCTGACGAGTCAAATGCCGCGGTGGCGTCCTGGAAGGCCTTGACCAGTTCGGGCTTGCCTTGCGACTCAAGCGGATCGGTCTTGACCGGAATGCCCAGAATCTCCGAAGCAATGGTGTAGCCGCGCAAATGGCAGCCGCCCCGGTTGCTGGTGGCATAAGCCAGGCCGATGCCCTGGATGGCACGACCGTCATAGGCCGGGAATTCCTGGCCTTTGCTGCTCATGGACAGTTCCGGGTGGCCGTATTTAGCGGTCAGGCGCTTGGAGCCCTGGCCGATTTCCTTGCCAAAGCCGCGGCCGTTGACGGTTTCCTCGGCCAGAAAGGCCAGCGCACGGGCCGAACCAAATGGTGCTTCGATGCCAATCTGCTCCTTGCTCAGCACGCCCATGCCATAGAGTTCCATCACCGCACCCACGGTGGCGCCGAAGCTGATCGGGTCGATGCCCTCTTCGTTGCACAACAGGTTGGCGTATTGCAGGCATTCCAGGTCATTGACACCGTTGGCGGCACCCAGCGCCCAAGCGGCTTCGTACTCCAGGCCGCCGTTGGCACCGCGGTATTGCGGCTTGTTCTCGATGGTGAAGTGGCCTTCGTCCATCTTGCTGATGCGCCCGCAGGCGATGGTGCAGCCAAAACAGGCCTGGTTGGTGACCAGGTGTTTTTTGCCGTCGGTGGCACGTGGCTTGGCCATGGCTTCAGCGCCGATGTCCATCGCGCCTTCAAACTGGTTGTCCTGGTGGTTGCGCGTGGGCAGGGCACCCACTTCGTTGATCACGCTCATCAGCACCTGGGTGCCCATGGCGGGCAGGCCGGTGCCGGTGACGCCGTTGTCGGCCAGCACTTTTTTGGCGGCCTTGGTGGCGGCCATGAAAGCTTTCGGGTCCTTGATGTTGCCCACACCCTTGGTGCCGCGCACAGCGATGGCCTTGAGGTTTTTGCTGCCCATGACAGCGCCCACGCCAGAGCGGCCGGCGGCGCGGTGCAGGTCGTTGACTACAGCGGCAAACAGCACGCCGTTTTCGCCGGCCTTGCCAATGCTCGACACGCGGGTCAGCGGGTCTTGCAGGCCCTTTTTGATGATTTCTTCGGTTTCCCAGACGCTCTTGCCCCACAGGTGGCCGGCATCACGCAGCTCGGCCAGGTCGTCATTGACGTAAAGGAAGACTGGTTTGTCAGACTTGCCTTCAAAAATGACCATGTCCCAGCCGGCCATTTTGAATTCAGCACCCCAGTAGCCGCCCGAATTGGAGCAGGCCACAGCGCCAGTCAGCGGGCCCTTGGTGATGACGGTGTAGCGGCCGCCGGTGGAGGCCATGGTACCGGTCAGCGGGCCGGTGGCCCAGATGATTTTGTTGTCGGGTGACAGCGGGTCAACCTTGGCATCAACTTCCTCGACCAGGTACTTGGTACCCAGGCCCCGTGAGCCGATGTAGGCTTGCGCCCATTCCATATTGAGGGGTTCTGACTTGACGGTACCCGCGGTCAAGTTAACGCGGAGGATTTTTCCAGCCCATGACATGATGTGTTTCCTTTAATGATTGGTGATTGACATCAACTCAAGCCGCAGCCGGTTGATTACCCAATTTGTCAGCCCATTGCGCCATCTTGCCCAAGCCGGTCCAGTTGGCGTCGATGAAGGTGATGGCACCGGTGGGGCAGGCATCGGCGCAGGCCGGCTCGCCACCGCAGAGGTCGCACTTTTGCACCTTGCCGGTTTCCTGCACGTAATTGATGGTGCCAAACGGGCAGGCGATGGTACAGACCTTGCAGCCCACGCAAGTGGACTCGTTCACCACTTTGGCGCCGGTGGCCTTGTCCACGGTGATCGCTTCGACCGGGCAGGCGTGCAGGCACCAAGCCTCGTCGCACTGGGTGCACGTGTAAGGCACCTTCTTGCCGGTATGGTGAAAGTCAAAAACCTTGATGCGTGACTTGGCGGTGGCGAAGGTGCCGTAGTTCTCGAAAGAACAGGCCATTTCGCACTGCAGACAGCCGGTGCATTTGTCTGCGTTGATGTGCAACACCTTTTGCATGTGTATGTCTCCTGTAGATGATAAAAAACCAGACAGAACAGCAGATATGCAATGCTGTTCTTATGAAATTAAATGCATAGCTATTGTTAAAGTTTGGCACGCATTAGTACTTAGTACTAACCCTAACAAGGGCATGGTTTACTGCAAAATTCTCAAATTGAGACAAGCGCGCGTGCACGTAAAAAAGCCACCCAAGGCAAAAGCCCGGGGTGGCTGGTGTTGAGCCGCTTGCGCGGTCAGCTTAATTCGCGTGAGCTTATTTCAGTTTGACGGCCTCGATGTCAGCCTTGGCACCCAGACCCAGCGTCTTGTTGAATGACACAAAGTGACCACGGGTGGTGATGTTGTCGTCATGCACGGCAAAACCCACGTTATAGACGCCACCTTCTTTCAGCGCCTTGTCATCAGGGTTGCTCAGGCCCAAGGGGCGCACCAGCACATAAGTCCACATACCGTCTTTCCATTCGGAAATCGCATTGTTGTCAGCGGCAGAGCCCTTGGCATCTTCACGACTGGTCACGTAATACGGAATCATGTCGCCCTCTTTCCAGCCAGCGGCAGGGTCGAACGGCACTGCGTTTTTCTCGCGGGTCAAGAAATGGTCAGCTTTACGCAATTGATCAGCCGTGATGGCCTTGTAACCCACCTTGCTGGCATCCCACATGAATTTTGGCAGATGCGTTTTGGCATCTTTGTTGTTACCAAACATGTTCTTGCCTGCATCGCCGTTGCGCCATTCGAGCACGTAGCCATCGTCGGTCATGCCGACCGGGTTGCTGCGGTGAGCGCGCCACTGCATCAGCTCGACAAACTTGCCATCGGCTTTGGCCTGGTTGATCTCGTCCAGAGATTTCCCGGTTTTCCAGTCGGCAGGATCGGTGCGGCTGATGGGCAGGTACTTGCGCACATCCTTGCGCTTGACCGCTTGCAGCAAGGCGTTGGCCTGGACTTCTTCCTTGGTGAATTGGTTGGCCATGTCGCGCTCGCCGTCATGGCAAGTCAACCAGCAGCCTTGCTTGCCGAAATCAGCCACCTTGCCATCGTCGAGCATGACGCTCATGCGGTCTTCGTAAATGCCGGGCTGTTTGCCTTCTTGCACCACTTTGTCAAGTTTGGGATAACCGTAAACGTTCCATTCCTTGCCGTCAAAACGCAGGTACTGGTGCTCAATGCCGGGGAACGAATTTTGTGTTTTCCACTGAAAGCGCATGTAAGCATTTTTGTCGTCGTAGGCGGCTTGCACATGCAGATCGACCCAGCCATTTTTACCAGCGACCGGCATGGGCTCGAGCGGGCCTGCTTTCACCAATTTGGAACCCAGTTCCTTCTCCTCGTCATCTCCATCATGACAGGACACGCAGGCTCGTCCTGCCTTGACTTTACTGGCACCCTTGTGCGCCTTGCTGGTGAGCCATTCATGAGAAGACTGTCCCGGGTAGAACAAAGTGACGGTCTTGGCGGGCACCGCAGACCAGTCAATTTTGGCCGGGTCGGCAGCCACCGCATACGTGGCACCCAAAGCGGCCACAGCCAATACCAAAACATTTTTTTTCATGCTACTTCCTTTGTAAAAAACAAACACCATGCATAGGTCGTGCCACATGTGCCTGCCAGGCAAAAATTACCTGGACAGCCCCGTCATTGCGAACGCATTGAAGCAATCTATGCAGTCGGCAGTCATGGACAGGTTGGCACGGTAAAACCGTCGCTCTTTCGTGACACCTGTCACTCAATAGTGACAATTCCCCAGCGTCTCATACGCACATAAAGGTTCTGGCGCGGAATCCCGCTCAAGCGGGCGGCTTCCGACACGTTGCCGGCCGCACTAGCGAGCAAGCGGCGCAGGTAATCGCGCTCAAACTCGGCCCGCGCGTCTTGGTAGGACGCACTGATGTGTACGCCACCAGCATCAGTTTCCTGACTTGCAGCGTGCGCTGGCAAGCTCAGTTGATCAGCATCAATCACACCCCCTGTTTGCAGCGCCACCACGCGCTCAATACAGTGCTGCAGTTCGCGCACGTTGCCGGGCCAGCGCGCAGCCTCCAGTGCGCTCATGGCCGCTGCCGTAAACGGCCCACAGTGCTTGCCAAATTTGGTGTTGTAGCGCTCCAGGAAGTGCACCGCCAACTGCACCACATCACCGACGCGCTCGCGCAGCGGCGGCAGGCGCAGCGCCACCACATTGATGCGGTAATAAAGGTCTTCCCGAAAGCGCCCCGCCTTGACCTCGTCAGCCAGCGGCCGGTTGGTGGCACACACCAGCCGAAAGTCGGTTTGCCGCTGCGTGATGCTGCCAATGCGCGCGCAGGTATGGTCTTGCAGCACACGCAATAAACTGCTTTGCAGTTTGGGGCTCATGTCGGCAATTTCGTCGAGAAACAAGGTCCCGCCGTGCGCCTTCTCAAAGTAGCCCGCGGCGGCTTGAGCGGCACCGGTGAAGGCACCTTTGTCGTAGCCAAACAGCAAGCTCTCCAACAGCGACTCGGGCAGCCCGCCGCAGTTGACCTCCAGGTACGGCTGTGCCACGCGCGGGCTCCAGGCATGAATCAGCTTGGCCATCAGGTCTTTGCCGGTGCCGCTCTCGCCTTCAAGCAACACCGTGGTGTCAAGCCCGGCCACCTGGCGCATCTGCCCAAGCAGGCGATCCATGACGGCAGACTGGCCTACCACGGCAGGTGCCCCCGACCCGGCTGCCAGGCGCGCGCGCAGGCTGTCAATTTCGCGGTAAGCCGCGTCAAGCTCAAGTGCCTTGCCGATCACGGCTTCCAGCGCTTCCAGGTCTTCAAAAGGCTTGGTCAGGTAGTCAAACAGGCCCTCGCGCACCGCGGCCACGGCATCGCGCACATCGGCAAATCCGGTCATCAAAATCGCCACCATGCGCGGGCGCCGGGTACGGAACTCGCGCAGCAAATCCAGGCCCTGGTGCTGGGGCAGGCGCTGGTCCATCAGCACCAGATTGAAGTCATGCTCGGCAAACAGCTGGCGCGCCACCTCGCCATCGGGTGCCAGCAACACCTGCGCGCTGCTGCGCAGCAATTGCGCGATCAGCGTGCGGGTGTAGCGGTCGTCATCAACGACCAGTATCTTGGGCAACATGGGTGGGCTTCGGGTTGGTTTGAACCGCTGGAAAAGGGCGGTCCGAGTAGGTCTGAGGCAACCAAACTGCAAATTGCGTGCCACCTTCAGCCAAATTTTCGACACTGACAAAACCCTGGTGCAGCAAGGCCACATGCTGCACCACTGGCAGGCCCAGGCCCGTGCCTTCGCGGTGGGTGGTGAAAAACGGGGTAAACACCTTGTCCAGAATCTCGGGGGCAATGCCCTTGCCATGGTCGCGCACCGCCAGCGCCCAGCCCGGTGCGCCAGTGTCGGGATGCGGTTGCGCCTGCAAGCTAATCACAATTGCGCCATTACCCTCGGTGGCTTGCGCGGCATTGAGCAGCAAATTGAAAAGCGCGTGGCGCAGCAATATCGGGTCCACCTCCAGCACGACATCCGTTTCTGGGAACTTCAGTTCCACCGGCATTTTTCCTTGCACCGTCTGGCGAAACATCAACACCGTCTCGTTAACCACCTGCGCCATGTTGGTGGCATGGCGCTCGAACTTGGAGACCTTGGCAAAACGCAACATCGACGTGATGAAGGCGTGGCAGTCTTCGCCGGCGTGCCGGATTTCTGCCAGCAGCTCGCGGGTGCGCGCCGGGTCGTCGGCCTCGCGCGCCGCCAGTTGGGCCAGGTTGACCACCCCCACCAGCGGGTTGTTGAGCTGGTGCGCTATCTCGCCAACCATGGTACCGAGGGCGGAGAGCTTTTCAATCTGCAGGATGCGCGCATGCTCGGTGCCCAGGCGCAGCAGCTGATGCTCCAGATCGTGCTGGCGCTGGTAGTCGCGCTCCACCCGGTCCAGCGCAAAATAAAAAAGCCACAGCACAAAAGTTCCAACCAGCAAGCCCAACAGGGTCACCGTGGCAATGGAGCGCTGAAAAGTCTGCTGCAAGCCGCTGATGTCGCGCATCACCACCAGATCACCAATGCGTCGGCCACTCGCGTCGTCCAGCGCCAGCATGGCCAGGTGCAGCGTCTTGTCACCCTGGGAAAAAACCCGGGTGGCACCGGCGCGCAGGGCAGTCAGCACCGTGTCGTCAATGACAACGGGCGCTGGCACACTTGTCTGTGCCACCAGCACCTGTTGCGCAAACCGGTCCCAGTTGCCCTGGCGCTTGAGCAGCGCCAGCCCCTGGTGCCATTGCTGCGCGGGCAGAAACTGTTTGTCCACCAGCACGAACAGGTCCACGACCAAAGTCTCGTGAATTTCGTTGACCAGATGGCCTATTTCTTCGCCCATTTCGACATAACCCAGCACCCCTTGGGCGCTTTGCCAGGGTGCCACCAGCCGCAGCGTCAGCGTGCCCAAGGCCCCCAATTCCAGACCATGAACCGGCGCATTCTGGCTACGGGCCTGGGCTGTGGTGGTGCGCGTGATGGCATCGCCAAACTGCTTAGGGCTGTG
Organism: Rhodoferax sp.; assembly: GCF_014859475.1. GTDB lineage: Bacteria > Pseudomonadota > Gammaproteobacteria > Burkholderiales > Burkholderiaceae_C > Rhodoferax. The sequence goes on along the minus strand of NZ_JACUUE010000017.1, from coordinate 5,960 downwards.
CAAACGTACCAGATTGACCAGGTCCGTGTTGTTGAAATAGAGGTGGGTGATGCGGTGTTCGGCCTGCAGGTCTTTAAACAACGGCCCGGCTTCGCGCAGCAAGGCGTCCCGATCCTGGCTGGCAAAGGCCGCGGCTATCGCCGCATTGCTCTGCATCGCCATCAGCACAGCGCGCATCAGGTGGGTGTCCTGGCCGAGTTTTTGGTCCACCAGTTTGGCCACGGCGGCAACCCGCTCGGTCAAGGCCCGGTCGCGCACCTGCACCTGCAAAAAATAAGCGGTGGCGACGAAGGCAGTCAGAATAAAGGTCAGAACCAGGGCAAATGGCCACATCAAGGTGGCTTTGACCCGGCGGGGTGATGAGGCAGACGCGTTGAATTTCACACACCGAAGTGTGCCTCAAATTGCGCTGGCATCGCAACGCGCCAGCCAGCGCATCACGGCCTGTACCAAAATGGGATAAATTCAGCCCTATAGTCCTGACCATGAACGCCGCCAACCCAAGCTTTCACCCCAATCTGCCGGTCAGTCGGCTGGCGCGCATCAGCCAGGCGCGCCAGACCCTGATACACGACGGGCAGTCTTTGGCGCCCGGCTGGGTGGCGCCCTGGGTCGAGCGCTCCTGGCAGCGCTGCCTGGGACTGGGTTTGCAACCCCAGACTTCGGTCAGTTTCGCCCAAGTCTCGGCCCCGTTGCTGCGCGCCACACTGGAGGCCAACCATGGCCTGATTTCAGCCGCGCAGCCCATGCTGCAAAGCCTGGGGCGCGCCATTGTCAACACCCGCTACTTCGCCATCCTGACCAATGCCGACGGCGTCGTGGTGGACGCCTGTGGTGCCATCGACCACACCGACCCGCGCGCCCACCTGATCACCCGGGTCGGCACCGACTTGTCCGAGCGCAGCATTGGTACAACCGCCATTGGCACCGCGCTGTCAGAACTGCAGCCGGTCTGGCTGCACCGCGGCGAGCATTTTTTTACAGCCACCTCGGTCTATAGTTGCGCCGGCGCGCCCCTGTTCGGGCCCGATGGCACCTGCGTGGGCATGCTCGATGTGACCGGTGTCGATGCGCAAGAACGCCCCGAGCTCAAACACCTGGTCACCCAGTCCGCCAGCAAAATAGAAAACGCACTGGTCACAGCGCAGGCACACGCCCTGTTGCTGCGCCTGAATTGGCCGGGCAACGCCTTTGGCAGCGATGCTGATGGCATGCTGTGCCTGGATTCGGACGGCTGGATCACCGGTGCCAACCCGGTGGCGCGGCAAATGGTGCCGGGGTTGGCGGCACCCGGGGATGCCCCGGTGCATGTCAGCGAGGTCTTTGGCACCCCCTTCGAACCCCTGTTCGACGCCGCCAAACACCCTGGCAAGCCAATCGAATTGCCGCTCTGGAGCGGGCTGCGCCTGCAGGCCATGGCCATCACCCGTGCCGACGAAGCGCAGGCGCTGCAAGGCAACCCCACTATGGCACCGGCCCGGGCGCTGCGCGAGGTGGAGGCCATCATGATCCGCAAGGCCGTCGATGAGGCGCGTGGCAATGTCGGTCAGGCGGCGCGTGCCCTGGGCATCAGCCGCGCCACGCTGTACCGCAAGCTCGGGCAAAAGCCCGCTTGACAGACGCCGCGCCGGCGAAATTTAAGCCCCTTTGTATGAACCAATTTCGTCATTGCGAACCAGCCGCATCGGGCCTGATACCGCGCACGGACCTTGAACCAGGAAGCCGTCACTGCGATTGCCGCGTCGCTACGCTTCTCGCAATGACGGCCCGCGCGGCAGTCCATGCAGTGCCGGGGCATGGTTTGCTTCACTGCGTTCACAATGACGATGAGATTCGCAATGACGGGGCTGTTCGTGGAAAGCTCCCCGTACCCGGCGTGCTCATCATCAAGCTGGTGCTGACGGTATTGGCACTCACCTTGGCTTCTCCCGGTCTGACTGAGACCGCCCGGGTGGCGGCGGCCTCCGACCTGCGCTTTGCCTTCGATGAACTCCAGCCTATTTTTGAAAAAATTCACCCCCCGCATCGGCTCGAACTGATCATGGGCTCGTCGGGCAAGTTGATGCAGCAGATTGAAAACGGCGCGCCGTTTGACGTCTTTTTCTCCGCCGACGTCAATTTCCCGAGAGCACTGGTGGCCAGCGGCAAGGCCGTGGCCCCGGTCACCACCTATGCGTTCGGACGCATCGTGCTGTGGAGCGCCAAGGTCGATGCCAGCCGCCTGACGCTGGCCAGCCTGACGCAGCCCGAATTTCGCCGCATCGCCATTGCCGCGCCCGAGCACGCCCCTTACGGCGCGCGCGCCAGGGAGGCGCTACAGCACAGCGGCGTATGGCACCAGGTACAGCCCAAGCTGGTGTTCGGCGAAAACATCTCGCACACCGCGCAACTCATCGACAGCCAGGCGGCCGAGGTCGGCATCATCGCCCTGTCGCTGGCCATGAACGATGGGCTCAAAGCCAAAGGCGGCTACTTCCTGATTCCGGCCAACACCCACCAGCCACTGGAACAGGCTTTTGCGGTGACACGTTATGGCCGCAACAACCCGGCGGCTCAGGCCGTTGCCCGCTTCATGAGCACACCCCAGGCGCGCGGCGTGCTGCAGCGCCACGGCTTTTCAATGTCCGATGAAGGCAAACCATGAACTTCGCCGGCATGACCCCCGGTGAATGGCAGGCCATCTGGCTCACCGCCAAGCTGGCGGGGCTGACCACGCTGATCCTGCTGTTGCTATCGGCGCCGCTGGCCTGGTGGCTGGCACGCTCGGGCAGTCGGCTGGTCAACAGCGTGGCCGCGCTGGTATCGCTGCCGCTGGTGCTGCCGCCCACGGTGATTGGTTTTTACCTGCTGATCGTGCTCGGGCCGCAAGGCGCTGTGGGCGGCACGCTGGAGCGGCTGGGGCTGCCACATCTGGCGTTCAGCTTCTGGGGCATTCTGGTGGGCTCGATCATTTACTCATTGCCCTTTGCGGTGCAGCCCTTGCGCGAGGCCTTCGGCGCCATCGACACACGCCTGCTCGACGCCGCCGCGACGATGCGCGCGGGCGCGCTGGACCGCTTTTTCAGTGTGGTGCTGCCGCTCTCGCGCGGCGGCATCCTGACCGCGGTAGTGATCACCTTTGCCCACACGGTGGGCGAGTTCGGCGTGATCGCCATGCTCGGCGGCAGCATTGCCGGCGAAACCCGGGTGGTGTCGATTGCCATCTACGACTACACGCAGGCGCTGGACTACAGCGCCGCGCACCGCTTGTCGGCCATTTTGCTGGGCTTCTCGTTCCTGACGCTGCTGCTGTTTTACGCCATCAACCAGCGCGTCATGAACCCGCTCAAACCGCGCTGAGTTCCAGTGTTGTCCACCCATAGAACCAGCCCATGATTGAAGGCGAACTCAGCCTTAAAAAAGGCAGCTTCGAGCTCCGCAGCGGGCCTTTTTCTTTTGCCGCGCAAGGGGTTAGCGTGCTGTTCGGCCGCTCGGGTTCGGGCAAAAGCACGCTGTTGCGGGCCATCACCGGGCTTGACGCAGACACCCGCGGCACCCTGCGCTTCAAGGGCGAGACCTGGCAAAACCAGGCCTGGCGGCTGCCCACCACGCGGCGCAACATCGGTTTTGTATTTCAGGAGGCGGCGCTGTTTGCCCACCTGGACGTGCGCGGCAACCTGCACTACGCGCTCACGCGTGCGCCAGCGTCTGCGCCCGGGGCGCTGGACCAACTGGCCGGGCGCGTCGGCATCAGCCACCTGCTGGATCAGGCCGTGACCACGCTCTCGGGCGGTGAGCGCCAGCGCGTGGCCATCGCCCGCGCGCTGCTGTCACAACCCCGCCTGCTGTGCATGGACGAACCGCTGTCAGCGCTCGACTGGCGCGCCAAGGCTGAGTTGCTGGCGCTGATCGACGCGCTGGCGCAGGAGACCGGCATACCGGTGCTCTACATCACCCACGCGCCGAAGGAAGTCGAGCGCCTGGCCAACCGTGTGATCTTCATGGCCGACGGGCGCATCGAGCGTGTGGAGTCATTGCGCCGGGCGCTGGCGCGGCCCGACTCTGAACTCTTTGACGAGGAAGGCCCGGTGAGCGTGTTGCAGGGCAGCCTGCAAGCCCCTGACGCAACGGGTCTGGCCAGTTTTGGCAATGCCGCTTTGCGGCTGCGCCTGAGCCTGAGCCTGGCACCCGCTGCCAGGCCCTCGGCCACGCGGCTGCGTGTGCTGGCGCGCGACGTGAGCCTGGCCACGGTGCAGCCGCAGGGTTTGAGCATTTTGAACCAGCTGCCCATCACCATCGCCGCCCTGCACCCGGGCGCTCAGGGCCGCGTCACGGTGGTGTGCACGCTGGCCGACGGTCAGCCCCTGCTGGCCGAAATCACCGCCTACTCCTGCCAGGCACTGGCGCTGGCGCCGGGCAGGCCGGCGTTTGCCCTGATCAAGTCGGTGGCGCTGATGGATTAAACCGGGAAAATCCAGCAAAGATCAGGCCTCGTCCGGCACCAGCCACTTCCTGATGTCGGGCGGCTGGTAACTGACAAACCGGTCCAGCAGCGCTTGCGGCTGCTGCTCCACCATCAACATGGCGCGGTGCGGCGGCTTGAGAAACTGCTCAGCAGCCGCATGATCCAGAAAGGTGGTCAGCGCATCGTAGTAGCCCGCCACATTGAGCAAGCCGCAGGGTTTGGCGTGAATGCCAAGCTGGGCCCAGGTCCAGATTTCAAAAATTTCCTCAAACGTGCCAATGCCGCCCGGCATGGCGATGAAGCCGTCAGAGAGGTCTGCCATCATGGTCTTGCGCTCGTGCATGGACTGCGTCACATGGAGTTCGGTCAGGTGCCGGTGCACCACCTCCTTGCGCGCCAGCGCTTGCGGGATCACGCCCACGGCGCGGCCGCCGAGTTGCAGCACGGTGTCGGCGACCAGCCCCATCAGCCCGATGCTGGCACCGCCATACACCAGCCCGAGCTTGCGCGCCACCAGCGCCTGGCCCAGCGCGCGTGCGGCATCGGCATAAGTCTCGAGCCGGCCCGGGCTGGAGCCGCAATAAACACAAACGGCCTTCATGCGACTCGCTTGAGCACTTCGGCCACGCAGCGCTCGATGCCGGTCCAGACATCGCTCAGGCGCGCGTCGTCGAACATGTAGGCGGGCGTGGTGACCAGCTTGTGCGCCTCGTCGATCACGATCTGCGTGGCATCGGGCGTGTCCTGACTGATTTGGCCAAGCTGACCCAGCGCCACGCCACAGCCAACGTCGTTGCCCAGCGTGAGGGTGGCGCTAATCTGCGCCTGGTGCAGTGCCAGCGCCACCAGCGCCGGGGCGATGCAAATCGCGCCCACCGGTTTTTTGGCATCGAAAAAGCCGCGCACAAAGGCTGCCACGTCGGGGCGCATTTCGGCGTCTGCACCCTTGAAGGCAAACGAACAATGGTTCTTGGCCACGCCGTAGCCGCCCGGCATCACCAGCGCGTCATAGTCGGCCACGCTGGCCTGCGCCAGGTCCAGGCACCGCCCGAGGCGGGCAATGCGGCTGGATTCCTCCAGAATGTTGCGCGTGGCGCCCGGCACCGGCTCACCGGTGACGTGGTTGATCACATGGAACTGCGGCGCATTGGGCGCGATGCATTGCACCGTGGCACCATGCTGGTCGAGCGCCAGCAGCGCCAGCACCGACTCGCGCACTTCAGCGCCATCGAGGTGGCCGCAGCCCGACAGCAGCACAGCGACTTTGGGGGATTTTTTGAGGTTGGTCATAAGGGTCTCCTGGGTTGAGTAGAAATTATCATGCCACCGGCCTATTGATGCAAAGCGCACAGCAAGGGGCCTCATCGCGAGCCAGCCGTATCGGCCCCGCTACCGCACACGGAGCTTGAACAGAGACTTCGTCATCGCGAGCGAAGCGTGGCGATCCATGACTTCCGGGGTCATGGATTGCGTCACTTCGTTCGCAATGACGGGGCTGTTCTTTCACGTTAACATG
>NZ_JACUUE010000016.1 GCF_014859475.1 Rhodoferax sp. | reverse complement strand
TTGCGCCAGCGCGCTGAAGGCAATGCAACCCATGCCGGTATCAGCGAGCGCGTCGAGCAGGTCTTCCTCGATCCAGCGGTTCAGCAGGCTGTAGGAAGGCTGATGAATGAGGGCGCGCACGCCCATGCCGCGCAGCAAGGCGGCAGCTTCACGCGTCTTGCTGGCCGAATAACTGCTGATGCCCACATACAAGGCCTTGCCTTGCTGCACCGCGCTGGCCAGCGCGCCCATGGTTTCTTCCAGTGGCGTGTCAGCATCAAAACGGTGCGAATAAAAAATGTCCACGTAATCCAGCCCCATGCGCTGCAGGCTCTGGTCCAGGCTGGCCAGCACATGTTTGCGCGAGCCGCCGCCCTGACCATAGGGGCCGGGCCACATGTCCCAACCGGCTTTTGTGGAGATGATGAGCTGGTCACGGTAGGGCCTGAAGTCGCGCCGCAAGTGCGCGCCAAAATTGGTCTCGGCGCTGCCATAGGGTGGGCCGTAGTTGTTGGCCAGGTCAAAGTGGGTAATGCCCGCATCGAACGCGGCGCGCAGCATCTGGCGCTGGGTGGCCAGCGACGTGGCGTCGCCAAAGTTGTGCCACAGCCCGAGCGAAATGGCGGGCAATTTCAGCCCGCTTTTGCCGCAAAAGCGGTAAGGCATGGAATCAAAGCGGGCGGGATTGGCTTGGTAGGTCATGGCGGTGATGCTGGCTGCAAGGCTGCAATGCAATTTAGTGTATGCGGGCAGGCGTTAAACACCGCGTCAACACCCGGCCTCAAGCGCGCGCAGCATCCTGCCTGACCAGGTCGGCGGCTTTTTCGGCGATCATGATCACCGGCGCATTGGTATTGCCGCTGACGATGCTCGGCATGATGGAGGCATCAACCACGCGCAGGCCCTGCAGCCCGTGCACGCGCAGTTCGGCATCGACAACGTCCATGGGGCCCGGGCCCATGCGGCAACTGCCCACCGGGTGGTAAATGGTGTCGCCCAGGTTGCGAATGGCCTGCTCGATTTCGGCATCGGATTGGGCCCGCGCGGTGGCCGCGAGTTCGCGTCCGCCAAACTGCGCCAGCGCCGGTTGTGCCAATATCTGGCGCACCTGCTTGAAGCCGCGCACCATGCGCGCCAGGTCGTCGGGTTCGCTCAAGAAGGCCGGATCCACCAGCGGCAGCGCCAGCGGGTCTTTGCTGGCCAGTCGCACGCTGCCACGGCTCAGCGGCCGCAGCACGCACACATGGCACGAATAACCGTGACCGAGCGTGGTGGTGCGGCCGTGGTTGATGAGTTTGCCCACCACAAAGTGCAGTTGCAGGTCGGGCAAGGCTTCGCCCGGGTCGCTTTTGATGAAGCCGCCGGCCTCGGCAAAGTTGGTGGTCAGCACGCCGCTGCGCTGCTTGCGCCACTCAAAAATGCCTTTGAGAATGCTGACAGCAGCGCTGGGCGAGACGCCAAACAGCTGTTTGGCGCGCGGCGCATCGACCACCTGCACCACATCAATGTGGTCGTGCAAATGCTGGCCCACGCCGGGCAGCTCATGAATCGGCGTGATCTGGTGCACCAGCAGGTGCTCGCGCGCGCCGATGCCCGAGAGCATCAAAATCTGCGGCGACTGGATCGCGCCGGCGCATAGCAGCACCTCGCGGCGGCACTTCAGGCGCCGGGTCTGGCCTTGGTGCACATACTCCACGCCCACGGCACGCTTGCCGTCCATCAGGATGCGGGTGGTGTGTGCGCCGGTGAACAGGGTCAGGTTGGGCCGCGACAAATTGGGGGTCACGTAGGCTTTGGCGCTGCTGTGGCGTTCGCCGTTTTTATGCGTCACCTGATAGCGGCCAACGCCCTCAAAATCGGCCCCATTGAAGTCGGCGTTGCGCGCATGGCCCGCCTGCTCGGCGGCCTCGATAAAACGTTCACTGAACGGGTTGGGACTGCGCAGGTCCATCACATTGAGCGGGCCGCCGGTGCCATGAAAGTCATCGGCGCCGCGCTCGTTGTGCTCGGATATTTTGAAATACGGCAGCACATCGGCATACGACCAGCCGGGGTTGCCCTGGGCTGCCCAGGCGTCGTAGTCGGCCGGGTGGCCGCGGGTGTAAATCATGGCATTGAGCGAGCTGGAGCCGCCCAGCACCTTGCCGCGCGGCTGGTAACCGCAGCGGCCGTTCAAACCGGCTTGCGGCACGGTGTTCAGATTCCAGCCCGACAAGCCGAACTTGGCCATCACCGCCAGGCCCGCCGGGCAATGAATCAGCACGCTGCTGTCAACCGGTCCGGCTTCAAGCAGGGCCACCCTGATAGCCGGGTCTTCCGAGAGTCGCCCGGCGAGCACACAGCCGGCAGAGCCGCCGCCGATGATGAGGTAGTCGTACATGAAGTTCTCCAGGTCCTGGGTCATTTGCAAATGAAAGCCCTGAGCACCTTAGCGCAAAAAAACCGGCATTTTTAGAGCCTGAAGCCAAGATTAACCACAAACCATCGTCATATTTGGCTGATGTACTTTGAAAAATCAGCCAAATAAGGCATGATGACCAGTCTTGATTCAAGGATAAATAATGCGGGAGTGCATGGTTTTGGTTATATTTTTCAAACTTTTGGCGCCGGGGTGGTGATGCCACATGAAGCTGCTTTTGCCTGGAAAGACAGCGCCAAATCACAGTCACAGTGGCCGAACAACTCGTCCTTGGGGAGTGCAGCCAAAGCCGCCAAGCCAGTGGCAAAGTTCATCTGGCCGACGCCGCCCTACGCGGTTTACAGCGCTGCCGAGCCGTGGCACGAGCCACAAGATTGCGAACTTGAAGACATCACGGGCGTGGTGCGGCGCTGCAAAGTAGTCGGCCTGAACACCGCCAGGCACCTCGCCATCATTCAGATCAAGCAAACCCCGACACCGGTTTCCCTGTCGTTTTCACAGTTTCGGCGCCTGACCCTGAAACAACAACTCCCCCCTCAGGAAGCGATCACCCCGGATCATTTTTCCGATATTCTGGGCTACCGGGCTACCGCCGAATACGACATGCAAACGGTCAAGGGTGAGATGGTTTGCGGCAAGACGATCGGTTATGTCGAAACCGACTATGGCTTGTTCTTGTTTCCGCCTATTGGGGACAAGGGCGCAGTTGAACAGGTTTTTGTCCCGCGTGAAGCCTACCAGAGCTTCCGTGTGGGAGGCCCAATCGGCAAACTGCTGGTCAACGACAACATGGTCACGCAGCAGCAGGTCGATTTTGCCGCCGACGAGCAAAAAAGCATTCGCAGTCGCAAGCTGGGCGACTACCTGCTCGACAAAGCGGTGGTGTTCCCTGAACAATTGATGCTGGCCCTGTCCCAGCAGGCCAAAATGCCCATCATCCAGGTGGGCGAGGCCTTGACCCGGCTTGGCTACATCACAGAAGCCCAACTGCAAGAAGCGCTCGAGCGGCAGAAGACAGATCGCTCGCTGCCGCTGGGCGAACTGCTCATCACCATGGGCTTTCTGACCCGGCATGACCTGAATATTGCACTGGCTCGAAAAATGGGCTACCCGGTGGTGAACATCAAGCTGTTTCCCATTGAGTCCTCCGCTCTGGTGAAGATTCCCATGGTGACGGCCAAGCGCCTCAATGTGCTGCCCTTGCTGTGGCGCGACAACCTGACCGTGGTGGCAGCGATGGACCCGACCGCACGCAAGATGATCGAGGAACTCGAATTCCTGACGCAGGGCCGCGTCGTCGCCGCGCTGGGCGATGACTTGCAGATCAAGAAAAAGATCCGCGAGACCTACGAAAAATTCGGCTTGCACCGCCAGGCACTGCATGAAGACTTGCCCGGCTTCTCGCAAGCTAATGAAGAGCAGGCCAGTTCCCGTGAATTGCTGGAATCGATGGAGAACAGTGAGTCGGGCTGGGACGCCTCCGAAGAAAACGAAAAGCCCATTGAACAGTCCGACAACACGCTGGTGCGCCTGATCAACACCATGATCATCGAAGCCCACAACCGAGGGGTGTCGGACATCCATGTGGAGTCGCAACCCCGGCGCGCCAAGGTGCGCATCCGGTTCCGCAAGGACGGCATTTTGTCGCCCTACCTCGAGTTGCCGCACACCTACCGCGCAGCCCTGGTGGCACGGCTCAAGATCATGGCCGACCTGGATATTTCCGAACGGCGCAAACCGCAGGACGGCAAGATCAATTTCAGCAAGTTTGCCGGCAAACACCGGTTGGAATTGCGCATTGCCACCATTCCCACCAGCAACGGCCTGGAAGACGTGGTGATGCGTTTGCTTGCGTCGAACAAACCAATAGCCATGGACAAGCTCGGCCTGACCGAGAGCAACTTCGCCCAATTGCGCGATGCCATCAGTCGTCCTTACGGCATGGTACTGAGCGTGGGGCCCACGGGCTCGGGCAAAACCACCACCTTGCATTCGATCATGGGTTACCTCAACACCCCCGAGCGCAAGATATGGACCGCCGAAGACCCGATCGAAATCACCCAAGCTGATTTACGCCAGGTGCAGGTCAATCCAAAAATTGGCTGGACCTTTGCCAAGGCGCTGCGCTCGTTCCTGCGCGCCGACCCCGACATCATCATGGTGGGCGAAATCCGCGACGCCGAGACCGCCCAAATTGCCATCGAGGCATCGCTCACCGGGCATTTGCTACTTTCCACCCTGCACACCAACAGCGCGGCTGAAACCGTCACCCGACTGGTGGACATGGGCATGGATCCATTCAATTTTGCCGATTCGTTGCTGGCTGTGCTGGCGCAACGCCTGGCGCGCAGGCTCTGCATAGCCTGCCGCGTCGTCGAGCGCGCCAGTGATGACTATGTCGATGAATTGCTGAATGACTACCTCGCCGCGTTTCCTGACGACATGCGCCCGAAACCCGAAGACGTGCTGGCGCAGTGGAAGCAGCAATTTGCACCAAAGGGCTGGCTCAACCGGCACCATGCGCCCGGCTGCCCCGAATGCAACGGCACCGGCTTGGTCGGGCGTATCGGTTTGCATGAATTGATGAGCATGACACCCGGCATCCGGCGTTTGATTCAAACCGGCGCGCGCTCGGAACTGATCCAGATCGAGGCTTTCAAAACCGGCAAATTCCGCACCCTGCGCCAGGACGGCATCGTCAAGGTACTGGACGGACTCACCAGCATCGAAGAGGTTCGTGCCAACACCAATGCCTGACGACGGCGCCACGTCGGCCCACCCCTACCAGTCGCTCACCCCGGATGTGGTGATGGATGCGCTGGCCAGCGTCGGGCTGTATGGCGACGGCCGGCAGATGGCGCTGAGCTCCTACGAAAACCGCGTCTATCAGTTGCACCTGGAAGACGGCGCGGTGGTCGTCGCCAAGTTTTACCGCCCGCAGCGCTGGCGCGACGATCAGATTCTCGAAGAACACGCGTTCTCAAAAGAACTCGTCAGCGCAGAAATTCCTGTGGTTGCTCCGCTCGCGCCCAACGGCAGCACGCTGAACCATTTTGGCGGCTTTGCCTTCAGCGTGAGCCCGTGGCGCGGCGGGCGCATGCCGGAGCTTGACGACCCCGAGGTGCTGGAATGGATTGGCCGTTTTCTGGCGCGCATCCATGGCGTGGGTGCCCTCAAGCCCTTTGCACACCGCCCCGCGCTCGACCTGGCCAGCTTTGGCATCGCCTCGCGCGAATGGCTGCTGGCCCACGACCAGGTACCGCTCGACGTGCAGTCACGCTGGGCCCAAGCCTCGCAACAAGCGCTTGACCTGATTGCCACCCATGCCTGCCTGGCTGACGCCAGCGGCCCCAGAACCCCCGCCAATCCTGCCGCTGATGGCCTTGACCCGGACCGCGCGATGCAACGGATTCGCCTGCACGGCGACTGCCACCCCGGCAACATTTTGTGGACGCCGCTGGACATGCCAGCCAGCGCCCAGCCGGGGCCGCATTTTGTTGACCTGGACGACGCCCGCATGGGGCCGGCAGTGCAAGACCTGTGGATGCTGCTCGGCGGCGACCGTCAGCAACAAGCCCGCCAGCTTGGCTGCCTGATCGACGGCTACGAGCAATTCCGCCCCTTTGACCGGCGCGAACTCGTGTTGATCGAACCGCTGCGCACCTTGCGCCTGTTGCACTACAGCGCCTGGCTGGCGCGCCGTTGGGATGACCCAACCTTTCCCATCCATTTCCCCTGGTTTGGCTCCAGCGACTACTGGCAGGGCCAGTTGCACATGCTGCAAGTGCAAATTGAAGCCATGCAACAAGAACCACTCGTGGTCTAGCAGCGCCAGTCGGCTAGGGGTTTACCCGCAAATTCCCTAGATCAAGCCCCCTAGAAACGCGGCCAAGGTGGCGCTGGTGTCGTAAATGCTGCAAAATAGAACGATCGTACTATTTAGACACAACGACCATGCAACCCGCCCATCACGCACCAATCACCGCTAGCACTGGCAAGCGCTCGAGCAGCGCGCGCGCCCTGCAAAAAGGTCGGCAAACCAAGCAGATCATCATTGATGCCGCGTTGGGTCTGGCTGAACAAATTGGTCTGGAGGGTCTGAGCATCGGCGCGCTGGCCGAAGTCACCCGCATGAGCAAATCGGGCGTTTTTGCCCACTTCGGTTCGCGCGAAGAGCTGCAGATTTCTGTCATTCGCGAGTACTACCAGCGCTTTTCCAATGAGGTTTTTTTTCCGGCCATGGATGCCCCGCGCGGCCTGCCGCGCGTACGCGCGCTGTTTGCCAACTGGATGAAACGGGTCGCCATCGAAATCCAGTCGGGCTGCATCTTCATCAGCGGCGCGGTCGAGTTTGACGACCGGCCCGGCCCGGTGCGCGATACCCTGGCCACCTCGGTGCAAACCTGGCTGGCAGCCTTGCATCGCGCCGTGGTGCAAGCCAAGCAAGCTGGCCACCTGGTCAGCGATGCCGACGAGGCACAAATGGCGTTCGAGATTCACGGCCTGATCCTGGCCTTGCATTACGAAGCGCGCTTCCTGAAAAACCCGGGCGCCCTGGAGCGCGCCAACACCGGGTTCGAGCACATTTTGTTGCGCTACGGTAAGAACATGGCATCCCGATCGACACATTCACATTCAACCTGATTCATTTCCAAGGAGAACCCACCATGGCCATCTATACCCCCCCGCTGCGCGACATGCAGTTTGTCATGCACGAAGTCCTCAACGTCGCGGCAGACCTGCAAGCCATGCCAGTGCACGCCGAAATGGATGCCGACACCATCAATGCGGTGCTCGAAGAAGGCGGCAAATTTGCTGCCGAGGTGCTGCTGCCGATCAACATCAGCGGTGACACCGAAGGCTGCAAATTCGATGTTGCCAGCCACGCTGTCACCACCCCGACGGGTTACAAGGCCGCTTACCAACAGTACGTGGCAGCTGGCTGGGCCGCGCTGGCCTGCGAGCCCGAATTTGGCGGCCAGGGCTTGCCCTTGATCGTCAACCAGTGCTTTTACGAGATGATGAACTCGGCCAACCAGGCCTGGGCCATGTACCCGGGCCTCACCCACGGCGCCTATGCCGCGCTGGCCACCCACGGCACGCCTGAGCAAAAAGCCACCTACCTGCACAAGATGACCAGCGGCGAGTGGACCGGCACCATGTGCCTGACCGAGCCCCATTGCGGCACCGACCTGGGGCTGATGCGCACCAAGGCCGAGCCGCAGGGCGACGGCACTTACAAGCTCACCGGCAACAAGATTTTCATCAGCGCCGGTGAGCACGACCTGGCTGACAACATCATCCACCTGGTGCTGGCGCGCCTGCCCGATGCGCCCCCCGGCATCAAAGGCGTGAGCCTGTTCATCGTGCCCAAATTCCTGGTCAATGCCGATGGCACCCTGGGCGCGCGCAATGGCATTTACTGCGGCGGGCTGGAGCACAAGATGGGCATCAAGTCGAATTCCACCGCGCAGATCGTGCTCGACGACGCAGTGGGCACGCTGGTGGGCCAGCCCAACAAGGGCATGCAAGGCATGTTTGTGATGATGAACGCGGCGCGCCTGGGCGTGGGCAACCAGTCGCTGGGCCTGACCGAAGTGGCCTACCAAAATGCACTGGCCTATGCCAAGGACCGGCTCCAGATGCGCTCACTCACCGGTGCCAAAGCCAAAGACAAGGCCGCCGACCCGATCATCGTGCACCCCGATGTGCGCAAGATGCTGCTCACCGCGAAAGCCTATGCCGAGGGCGGCCGCGCGCTGATGTGCTTCAGCTCGATGCTACTCGAAAAAGAGCACCACCACCCGGACGAGGCGGTGCGCAAGGAATCTGGCGAGCTGCTGGCGCTGCTGACCCCCATCGTCAAGGCGTTCATCACCGACAACGGCTGGAGCGCCACCTCGGGCTGCCTGCAGGTGTTTGGCGGCCACGGCTACATCAAGGAGTGGGGCATGGAGCAGTTTGTGCGCGACGCCCGCATCAACATGATTTACGAGGGCACCAACACCATCCAGAGCCTCGACCTGCTGGGCCGCAAGGTGCTGTCCAACAACGGCGCCACGCTCAAGAAATTTGGCAAGCTGATTGGCGAACTGGTGGCTGAGGAAGGTGTCAACGAGAAGATGGCCGAATTCATCACCCCGATCGCCATCCTGGGTGAGCAAATGACCAAGTTCACCACCGAGCTCGGCTTCAAGGGCTTCCAGAATCCCGACGAGGTGGGCGCGGCCGCCGTGGACTACCTGCGGGTGGCCGGCCACATGGTGTTTGGCTATTTCTGGGCACGCATGGCGCAGGTGGCGCTGCGTCAGATTGCTGCTGGCAACAGTGACCCTTTTTATGTCGCCAAGCTGCAGACGGCACGCTTTTACTTTGCCAAGCTGTTTCCGGAAACCGCCACCCTGATGCGCACGGCACGCACCGGTAGTAAAGTACTGATGGACACCGATGCCGCGCTGGCCTGAGGCGTCTTTCACGCTTGACACGTTTCCCGAACCGCCCTTTTTTTACTACCTACACACTGGAGACTGACATGACAATCCCCAAAATCCTCAGGCACCTGCTGACAGTTGCTGCCGCAACGCTGACGATCACCGCTGCCCAGGCGCAGATGACGCCGGTCGGCAGCTGGCACAGCACAGATGAAAAAACCGGTGAACTCAAAAGCCTGATCGTGATCACTGACACTGGCGGCGTGCTGAATGGCCATATCGACAAACTCTTGCGCAAGGATGCCGACCAAAAAAGGTTGTGTACGCAATGCAGCGACGACCGCAAGGACAAACCCATGCTGGGCCTGGAAATCATCCGTGGCGCCAAACAGGCGCAAGGCAAGGAAGTATGGGAAGGCGGCAAGATTCTCGACCCGGAAAACGGCAAGAACTACACCCTGCGCATGACCCCGATCGAAGGTGGCAAAAAACTTGAGGTGCGCGGCTCCATCGCCTTCTTTGGCCGCACCCAGACCTGGGTGCGGGTTCAATGAGCTTGTCCGTCATTGCGAACGCAGTAAAGCAGTCCATGCATCCTGAATGCCTGAACTGCCAAGCAACGCTCGCAGGGACGATGTTGATCAAACGAAATAGCTAGGAAAAACATGTCACGTTTCAATGTCAAAAAAGTCGCCGTGCTCGGCGCCGGTGTAATGGGCGCGCAAATCGCGGCGCACCTGGTCAACTGCAAAGTGCCGGTGATCCTGTTCGATCTCCCGGCCAAAGAGGGTCCTAAAAACGGCATTGTGAGCCGCGCCGTGGATGGGCTGAAAAAGCTCAAGCCTTCACCGCTGGGCGTGGCCGAAGATGCCGCGCTGATCCAGCAGGCCAACTACGAAGAGCACATGGAACTGCTGCGGGACTGCGACCTGGTGATCGAAGCCATTGCCGAGCGCATGGACTGGAAGCTCGACCTGTACAAAAAAATTGCGCCCTTTGTCGCGCCGCACGCCATCGTCGCGTCCAACACCTCGGGCTTGTCCATCACCAAACTCAGCGAGGTGCTGCCCGAGGAAATCAAACCGCGTTTTTGCGGCATTCACTTCTTCAACCCGCCGCGCTACATGCTGCTGGTGGAGCTGATCAACACGCCCACCACCGAGCCGCACATTCTTGACAACCTGGAGGCATTTGTCACCAGCGCACTGGGCAAAGGCGTGGTGCGCGCCAAGGACACGCCCAACTTCATCGCCAACCGGGTCGGCGTGGCCGGCATGCTCGCCACCATGAAAGAGGTCGAAAACTTCGGCCTGAGCTACGACGTGGTCGATGACCTGACCGGCAAAAAACTCGGCCGCGCCAGCTCGGGCACCTTCCGCACCGCCGATGTGGTGGGGCTGGACACCATGGCCCATGTCATCAAGACGCTGCAAGACACGCTGAGTGCAGACGCCGCAGCAGGAGTCGGCAAATTTGATCCGTTCTACGCCAGCTTTGCCACCCCCGAAGTGCTCAAAACCCTGCTGGAAATGGGCCACCTGGGTCAAAAATCCAAGGCGGGTTTTTTCAAGAAGGTCGGCCGCGACATCTTGCGCTTTGACCTGGCTTCCAAAACCTATGTGCCGGGCGGTGAAAAGGCCGACGAGGTCTATACCCGCATGCTGAAAAAGCCCGCCGCCGAGCGCCTGCAAATGTTGCGCAACAGCGAAGGCGCGCAGGGGCAATTCTTGTGGGCCATCTTGCGCAACGCCTTCCATTACGCCGCCGTGCATCTGGCCAATGTTGCCGACAACGCGCGCGACATTGATTTGTGCATGCGCTGGGGCTTTGGCATGAAGCAGGGCCCGTTCGAGCTGTGGCAGGAAGCCGGCTGGCTTAGCGTGGCCAACATGGTGAAAGAAGACATCGACGCGGGCAAGGCGCTATGCAATGCGCCGCTGCCCGACTGGGTGTTCAAGGGCCCGGTGGCCGACGCGGGTGGTGTACACACGCCGCAGGGCTCGTGGAACCCGAGCACCGGCCAGTTTGTGCCGGTGCGCCAATTGCCGGTGTATGCCCGTCAGCACTTTCCCGAGAGTGTGCTCGGCGCGCAAGCACCCACTGCCGCCAAGGCCGGCACCACCTTGTTCGAGGACGATGCCATCCGCCTGTGGACGCTCGACGACGACACAAGCAGCGCCTCGGGCAGCGTGGTGATTGCCAGCATCAAGACCAAGATGCACGCCATTGGCCCGGGCGTGATCGCCGGCCTGTTGCAGGGCCTGGCGCTGGCCGAAGAAAAGTACAAGGGTCTGGTGATCTGGTCCAACGACGAAGTATTCTCGGCTGGGGCCGACCTGCAGGCCATGCTGCCCGCCTTCATGACGGGCGGCGTCAAAGCCATTGCGCAAGCCGAACTGGAGATGCAGCAGGCCATGCTGAAGCTGCGCTACGCCAACGTGCCGGTGGTCTGTGCCGTGCGCGGCCTGGCGCTGGGCGGCGGCTGCGAGCTGGCCGCCTACACCGCCAAACGTGTGGCGGCCATGGAAAGCTACATTGGCCTGGTCGAGGTGGGCGTGGGTCTGGTGCCCGGTGGCGGTGGCCTTGCCTACATTGCCCGACGCGCGGCCGAAAATGCAGCGCGTTCGACCGGCAAAGACCTGCTGCCTTTCCTGACCGAGGGCTTCACGGCAGCCGCCATGGCCAAAGTCGGCACCAGCGCGCTGGAATCACGCAAACTGGGCTACCTGCTCGACAGCGACGTGATCGTGCCGCACAAGGACGAGCTGCTGTTTGTTGCCTTGAATGAGGCCTGTACCATGTTCGACAGCGGTTACCGCGCGCCGCTCAAGCGCCAGTTCCCGGTGGCAGGGCGCAGCGGCCTGGCGACCATCAAGGGCTCATTGGTCAACATGCGCGACGGCGGCTTCATCAGCGCCTACGACTACTTCATCGGCTGCCAGATCGCCTGGGTGGTCTGCGGCGGCGACGTCGATGCCGGCAGCCTGGTCGATGAAGACTACCTGATGACGCTGGAGCGCCAGGCGTTTGGCACCTTGCTGGGCAACCCCAAGACGCAGGAACGCATCATGGGCATGATGCAAAACGGCAAACCGGTGAGAAATTGACACGCATTTTTTAATGCCTACCAAAGTGTTATTGGTCATTGCGAGGAGCGCAGCGACGTGGCAATCCATCAACCCCTGGATTGCCGCGCTGCGCTCGCAATGACAAGCCGGATACGTCCCCCTATCTTCAAACAGATGCAAAGAGAGTCACCATGAAACAAGTTCAAGAAGCCTACATCGTCGCTGCCACGCGCAGCCCCATTGGCAAATCGCACCGCGGCTACTTTCGCAACACGCGGCCGGACGATTTGCTGGTCAAGGTGCTGCAGTCGGCGCTGGCCCAGGCGCCGGGGCTGGACCCCGCCGCCATTGAAGACATCATCTGCGGCTGTGCCATTCCCGAGGGGCCGCAGGGCCTGAACATTGCCCGCATTGGTGCGGTGCTGGCCGGCTTGCCGGTGAGCGTGGGCGGCGTCACCATCAACCGGTTTTGCGCCTCGGGCGTGACGGCGATCCAGATGGCGGCCGACCGGATTCGCGTGGGCGAGGCGGACGTGATGATTGCCGCTGGCGTTGAAAGCATGAGCATGGTGCCCATGACCGGCAACGCGCCATCTTTTTCGCCACTGATGTTCGAGCGCGACGAAGACATCGGCATCGCCTACGGCATGGGCCTGACGGCCGAAAAGGTTGCCACCCAATGGAAGGTCAGCCGCGACGCACAGGACGCCTTTGCGCTGCAGTCGCACCAGCGCGCGCTGGCCGCGCAAGCAGCGGGTTATTTCAGCGCCGAGACCACGCCCATCGAAGTCACCGACCGCTCACCCAACCTGGCCACCGGCGAAGTGATCGAGAAAAAGCGCGTGGTGACGCTCGACGAAGGCGCGCGCGCCGATACCTCGCTCGAAGGCCTGGCCAAGCTGAAAAACCCGTTTGCTGCGCGTGGCACCGTCACGGCGGGCAACAGTTCACAAACCTCGGACGGTGCTGGTGCGCTGATTCTGGCCAGTGAAAAAGCGGTCAAGCAATTTGGCCTTAAACCGCTGGCGCGTTTTGTCAGTTTTGCCGCCAAGGGGGTGCCGCCGCAGTTCATGGGCATCGGCCCGATCGAGGCGATTCCCGCGGCCCTGAAAAACGGCGGCTTGACGCTTGACCAGCTCGACTGGATCGAGCTCAACGAAGCCTTTGCCGCGCAGAGTCTGGCCGTCCTCAACACACTGGGGCTGGACCCGGCCAAGGTCAACCCGATGGGCGGCGCCATTGCGCTGGGCCACCCGCTGGGCGCCACCGGTGCCATCCGTGCCGCCACCGTGATCCACGGGCTGCAACGCACCCAAGGCAAATACGGCATGGTCACCATGTGCATCGGCATGGGCCAGGGCGCGGCCGGCATCTTTGAGCGCGTTTGAGTCAAAATACGACAAGTCAGCCCGTCATCGCCAACGATCCCGTCATTGCGAACAAAGTGAAGCAATCCATGCACCCGGAAGTCATGGATTGCCGCGCTTCGCTCGCAATGACGATGCTACCGAGGCTTGACTTGCACCCGTGACACTTATCCAGGAATCCCCATGACTGACCTTTTGATCGACACCGCCGATGGTGTCACCACCCTCACCCTGAACCGGGTAGCCAGGAAAAACTCGTTCACCGCAGCCATGTACGCTGGCATGGCCGATGTGCTGGACCAGGCGCAGGCCGACCCGGCAGTGCGGGTGCTGGTAATTCAGGGCCACGAAACCATTTTCAGCGCCGGCAACGACATTGCCGACTTTCTGCAAACGCCGCCCACCACGCTGGACGCGCCGGTGTTTCGGTTCATGCGCGCCATCAGCAGCTTCACCAAACCCATTGTGGCGGCAGTGTGCGGCCCGGCGGTGGGCATTGGCACCACCATGCTGTTCCATTGCGACCTGGTTTATGCCGGTGACAACGCTGCTTTTTCGATGCCGTTCGTCAACCTGGGCGTGTGCCCTGAAGCCGCCAGCAGCCTGCTGGCGCCGCAGCGCATGGGTTACGGCCGCGCCGCCGAGGCGCTGCTGCTGGGCGAGCCGTTCCTGGCCGAGGCGGCGCTGGAAATGGGCCTGATCAGCCGCATCGTGCCGCCCACCGAGGTCAATGCGCTGGCCCGGCGCCAGGCGCAAAAACTGGCCGCCAAACCCATGCGTTCGGTGCTTGCCAGCAAGCGCCTGATGAAGCAGGGGCAAGCCGATCTGGTGGCGCAGCGCATGGCCGAAGAAGGCACGCTGTTTGGCCGAATGCTGGCCGAGCCCGCCGCGCAGGAGGCTTTTTCCGCGTTCATGGAAAAGCGCAAGCCTGATTTCAGTGCCTTTTAATTCAGTGCGTACCGTATTTGCCGCCGTCGCGCTGGTGCTGGGACTGGCCCTTGGCACCCCTGTTCAAGCCCAAACTCCCGGCGAAGTGCCCGTGGGCGGTGTGCTGCGCGAAGCCACGATGCGCGGGCTCAACGGCCCTGACCAAAAACTGTCGGCTTTTCGCGGCAAACCCCTGATCATCAACGTCTGGGCCAGCTGGTGCCCGCCCTGCATCCAGGAAATGGGCTCACTGGAGCGGTTGGCCTGGAGCGACCTGGGCCAGCAATTCAATGTCATCGGCATTTCCACCGATGACTATCCCGAGGCCGCCAAGGGTTTTCTGCGCAAGAGCAAGGCCACGCTGAACCATTACATCGACCGCGAGTTGGAGCTCGAACACATGCTGGGCGCCGACCGCCTGCCGTTGACGGTGCTGGTGGATGCCAGTGGCCGGGTGCTGAACAAAATCGTCGGTGCGCGCGAATGGGACAGCCCGCAAGCGCAGCAATTGATCCGTCATGCGTTTAATAGCGCCCTTTTACTCAAGTGAGCCGTTGCAGTCTGTGACAATCAAACCATGCCCCACCGCCTGACACCCCCTGCCGATATCCAGTTTGAAGACGAGTTCATTGCTGGCGTCAAAAATATTTTCGAAGAAATGATCGTCTTCAACCGCATGCTGGGCTTGAAGATCAGCGAGGTGACCCCGACCCGGGTCAAGGCGCGCATTGACATGCGCAACGAACTGGTCGGCCATTACGCCTACAACCGCATCCACGGTGGCGTCATCAGCGCCAGCCTCGACGCTCTGGGCGGCCTTGCGGTGATGGCGGCGATTGGCGCGCGCCACATGGACGAGTCGCCGACGCAGCGCCTGCAGCGCTTTGCCAAGCTCGGCACCATCGACCTGCGCATTGACTACCTGCGCCCCGGCATTGGCGAGCGGTTCGAGTTGCGCGCCGAAGTGATGCGCCTGGGCTCACGCGTGGCCACCACGCGCATGGAGTTTATGGGTGCCGACGGCCGGCTGCTATCCACCGGCTCGGCGGCTTATATCGTGTCGTAGTCAGGCGGCTGGCCTGGGCACTTCGCGCGGCTTGCCCTGGTCGTCGATGGCGACATAAGTGAGCGATGCTTCGGTCACCTTGGTGTATTTGCCCTGCGCGCGAAAATGCTCGGCATAGACCTCGATCTTGACCGTGATCGAGGTGCGGCCAATGCGCACCAGCTTGCCGAAAAACGACAAAATGTCGCCCACCCGCACCGGCTGCTTGAAGATGAACTCGTTCACCGCCACCGTCGCCATGCGACCTTCGGCATAAGGCGATGCGATCACGGCGCCGGCCAGGTCCACCTGCGCCATCACCCAGCCGCCAAAAATATCGCCATTGGCATTGACATCGCGCGGCATCGGGATCACCTTGAGCACCAGCTGCTCGTCTGTCGGCAAGGGCACGTTGACCGGGCTGTTTTTGCCCGCACTGGCCGGCCTATCAAAAGTGTTTGCAGACATGGGCACAATCCTTGGTTACGAAGTTCTTCTCAATATTGTCCCCCATGCGCCGCCATTCATCTGCTTACACCACCGGAGTCGCTTCGGACGAAACCTCAAGTGCCGGTAAAACGCCGGCACCACCACGCTCCGACTGGGCCACCCTGCAACGCCTGTTCCCGTACCTGTGGCAGTACAAGTGGCGCGTGATCGCGGCGCTGGCCTTCATGGTGGGTGCCAAGCTGGCCAACGTGAGCGTGCCACTGCTGCTCAAAGAGCTGATCGACACCATGAATCCCAAGGGCGAACTGGGCGCCCAGGCCATGCTGGTGGTCCCGCTGGGTCTGCTGGTGGCCTACGGACTGCTGCGCCTGTCCACCACGCTGTTTGCCGAACTGCGCGAGCTGATTTTTGCCAAGGCCACCGAGGGCGCCTCGCGCGCCATCAGCCTGCAGGTGTTCCGGCATTTGCATGCCATGAGCCTGCGCTTTCACCTGGAACGACAGACCGGCGGCATGACGCGCGACATCGAGCGCGGCACCCGCGCCGTGCACTCGCTCATCAATTACTCGCTCTACAGCATTTTCCCGACGTTGATCGAGGTGGCGCTGGTGCTGGGCATTCTGGCGGTCAAATTTGACCTGTGGTTTGCCTGGATCACGGTGGCGGCACTCGTGCTCTACATTGCATTCACCATCGTCGTGACCGAATGGCGCACCCATTTCAGAAAGCAGATGAACGAGCTCGACAGCACCGCGCACAGCCGCGCCATCGACTCGCTGCTGAACTACGAAACGGTCAAGTATTTCAACAACGAGGAGTTCGAGGCCAAACGCTACGACGACAACCTGGAGCGCTACCGCAAGGCCGCGCTCAAGAGCCAATCCACCTTGAGCCTGCTCAACACCGGCCAGCAGCTCATCATTGCCGCCGGCTTGGTGTTGATGCTGTGGCGCGCCACCCAGGGCGTGGTCGATGGCCGCATGACGCTGGGCGACCTGGTGATGGTCAACGCCTTCATGATTCAGCTCTACATTCCGCTGGGTTTTCTGGGCGTGCTGTACCGCGAGATCAAGCAGGGCCTGACCGACCTGGAAAAAATGTTCACCCTGATGGAGCGCGAGCGCGAAATTGCCGATGTGCCGGGCGCGCCCGCCTTGGCGCTGAGCGCCAACAATGCCAGCGTGGCGTTCAGGCAGGTGAACTTTGCCTACGACCCGGCGCGGCCCATATTGCAAGACATCAGCTTTGACATTCCGGCGGGCAAGACGGTGGCGGTGGTCGGGCCCTCGGGCTCGGGCAAATCGACGCTGGCGCGCTTGCTGTTTCGCTTCTACGACGTGCAAAGCGGCCAGATTTTGATTGCCGGGCAGGACATCAAACAGGTCACGCAGGCCAGCGTGCGGCAAGCCATTGGCATCGTGCCGCAAGACACCGTGCTGTTCAACGACACGGTCGAATACAACATTGCCTACGGCCAGCCCGGTGCCACCCGCGAGCAAGTGATCGAGGCGGCCAGGTCGGCGCACATCCACAGCTTTATTGCCGCCACGCCCAAGGGTTATGACACCACGGTAGGCGAGCGCGGCCTGAAATTGTCGGGCGGTGAAAAACAGCGCGTCGCGATTGCCCGAACACTGCTGAAAAACCCGCCGATCCTGATTTTTGACGAAGCCACGTCAGCGCTGGACTCGGCCAACGAGCGCGCCATCCAGGCCGAGCTGCAAAGCGTGGCGCAAAACAAGACCACGCTGGTGATTGCGCACCGCCTGTCCACCGTGGTTGATGCGCAAGAAATCCTGGTCTTGGAAGCCGGCCGCATTGTCGAGCGCGGCACCCATGCGGCGCTGCTGGCGGCAAACGGCCGCTATGCGCAGATGTGGGCGCTGCAGCAGTCAGCCGAGTGAGCGGGGGGCGCTCATTGCCGCATCAAATCCTCGATGGCGTCCACCACCATCATGGTCCCCAATGCCACCAGCAAAATATCGTTGGCGACACGCACGTACTTGTAACCTGATGGCGGCAGTCCAATTTGCACAATGACGCCTTTGGGCACCGGGTACTGGATGACGGAGGTTGCAAGCGGCTGTCCGATGGACCATTTTTTTGCCTGGCCGGGCGGCATGCAGCCATTGTTTTTCTTGGCCAGACCTGGCGGGCAACTCCCCTTTGCCTGCAGCGCCCCGTAATAGCGCGACGCGGCCTGGCGTTGCTCATCCCGGAAATAGCCGCCGATCCGGATTTCTTGTTTGACCTGCTGCTGGGCTTTTTGCTGCTTCGGACCACCTTGTCCGGCCCATTCAGGCTTGCCGGCCATAGCGACCACCGAACCGACCAGAACCGCCGCGACCAGCACCGATTTCAGAGGTCCGGATTTCATGCGCATTGCTGTTGACATAGACTTGAACCCTTTCCATTTCCACTCAAAGGCGCTCATGCTATACCGCAATCTTGGCCAAAGCAATCTGAAAGTCTCAGCCCTGTGCCTCGGCACCATGATGTTTGGCGACCAGACCGCGCTGACTGAGGCCGGCCGCATCGTGGCCAATGCCCATGCCCGCGGCGTGAACTACATTGACACGGCGGACGTGTACAGCAAAGGCGGCTCGGAAACCATGGTCGGCCAACTGCTCAAGGGCCAGCGCCACGACTGGGTACTGGCCACCAAACTGGGCAACGCCATGTCGGAGCGGGTCAACGATGGCCACTATTCGCGCAGCTGGATGCTGCGCGAAGTGGCGGCTTCGCTGGCGCGCCTGCAAACCGATTACGTCGATATTTTGTACCTGCACCGCGACTTTGACGGCATGAGCCTGGAAGAGCCTTTGCGCGCGCTCGACGCCATGCTGCGCGCCGGCCAGATTCGCTATTGGGGGGTGTCCAACTTTCGCGGCTGGCGCATTGCCGAGCTGGTGCATCTGGCTGCGCAGTTGGGTATGCCGGGGCCGGTGGTGTGCCAACCCTACTACAACCTGCTCAACCGCATGCCCGAGGTCGAGGTGCTGCCGGCCTGCGCGCATTACGGCATTGGCGTGGTGCCCTACAGCCCGGTGGCGCGCGGCGTGCTCACCGGCAAATACCTGGCGGGCCAAGTGCCCGACCCCGGCAGCCGCGCTGGCCGTGGCGACACGCGCATCGCACAAACCGAGTTTCGCGAGGAGTCGCTGCTGATTGCACAACAGCTCAAGGGGCATGCTGAAAGCCGTGGCATCAGCCTGGCCCAATTTGCGACCGCCTGGGTGCTGGCCAACCGGGTGATCAATTCGGTCATCGCCGGGCCGCGCACGCTCACGCAGTGGCAAGACTACCTGCCCGCACTCGACTACGTGTTCACCCCCGAGGACGAGGCGCTGGTGGACAGCCTGGTCAAGCCCGGCCACCCCTCCACGCCGGGCTACACCGACCCGGTCTATCCGCCCACCGGCCGGGCGCGCTTGTGCTGAAACTTGCTGATGCTGAGCAGGTTCGTCAAGCTGTTGACCCGTCGCAAGGAGCCGCTGTCGGCCGCGCAGCAGGCGGCGCAGCTGATTGCCGCCATCGACGCCGGCGGCCTGCCGCTGAATCCTGCGCGCATCAATGACATTGCGCGCCAGCTCGGGCTGGAGGTGTCCAGAAAAGCCCCGCTGGAAGACACCGTTGCGCGCATTCGCGCGGCGCTGGTTTACCTGGATCAATAACTGGATCAGCCTCGCCCACTACACTCAGATCGACCGTTTCTCTATTTGACTCACCCATGGATATTTTTGTTGTCTTAACCCTGCTGGCCATTGCCTTGCAAGTTTTCAAAACGCGCGAGCAAGCCCAGCGCATTGCCTTGCTCGGCAGCTACCTGGGGCAATTTCAGATTGAAAAACTGATGCAGGATGTGCTCAGCGGCTACCAGCGCGCACTGGGTGAGGCCGACGAACAACGCCAGGACCAGGTCTGGCGACATCTGGCCACAGCAGAGCAAACGCTGTGCGAACAGTTCAACCGTTTTGTGCTGGAGTTTGCCAAGGTGCCCGAGCCGCAGGCCCGCTTGAGCCGCCTACCGCTGGCCCTGCCCTTTGTCGCGCAATATGTCCCCACCACCACGCTGGACCTGCGCAAATTGCTCAGCGTGCACGCCCATGGCATCACCCAGGCGTGCCAAAACAGCCCTGCCCTGGCACGCAAGCGCAGAGCCTTCACGCTGTCGGCCGAGCTGATGCTGATGCAGCACAGTTGCCACTGGTTTTGCCGCTCAAAAATGGTCGCCTCGACGCGCCTGCTGGCGCGCCACCAGACCGCTTATGCCCAAGTGCTGGCGGCAGTGGCGCCATCCACCCGCCAGGCTTATGGCCAGTTAATCGAAAATTGAGTGGCAGCGCCCCTATCAAGCCGCCGCTCTGAGTGACAATCTGGCCCCATGGATACCAAATGGCTTGAAGATTTTGTCAGTTTGGCCGAAACCCGCAGTTTCAGCCGTTCGGCGCAGTTGCGCCATGTGACGCAACCGGCGTTTTCGCGCCGCATCCAGTCGCTGGAGGCCTGGGCCGGCTCCGACCTGGTGGACCGCAGCAGCTACCCCACACGCCTGACGCCGGCTGGCGAAACGCTGCACGACCAGGCGCTGGAAGTGCTGCAGGCGCTGCAGACCACGCGCGCGATGCTGCGCGGCCACGCCACAACGGCGCAGGACGTGATCGAGTTTGCCGTGCCGCACACGCTGGCATTCACCTTCTTCCCGGCCTGGGTGACGGCCCTGCGCGCCAGTTTTGGCCCCATCAAAAGCCGCCTGATCGCGCTCAATGTGCACGATGCCGTGATGCGCCTGGTGGAGGGCAGCTGCGACCTGCTGATTGCCTACCACCACCCGTCCCAGCCCAACCAGCTCGACGCCGACCGCTACGAAATGGTGAGCTTGGGCGAAGAAACGGTGGCGCCCTATGCCAAGCCTGACGAACACGGCAACCCATTATTCAAACTGCCCGGCAAGGCGGGCCACCCGCTGCCCTACCTCGGCTACGCGCAAGGCGCCTATCTGGGCCAGATGGTGGAACTGATCCTGAAGCACAGCAGCGCGCCCATCCACTTTGACCGGGTCTATGAGACCGACATGGCCGAAGGCCTCAGAGCCATGGCGCTGGAAGGTCACGGCGTGGCCTTTTTACCCCTGAGCGCAGTGCGCAAGGATCTGCGTGCCCACAAACTGGTCAACGCCGCGCCGCCCGAGCTCAAAGACCTCAGCATCACCATGGAAGTGCGCGCCTACCGCGAACGCCCCGCCCACCGTGAAGCGAGCAAACCCGGCAGCCAAGCTGCTCGGCAAGCCCAAGACAACCCCAAGCACAACGCACAAGCGCTGTGGGACTACCTGCTGGTTCACGGCGGTTCTTTATGATCAAGACCCTGACTCTGACCCGCCCCGATGACTGGCACCTGCACGTGCGCGACGGCGCCGCGCTGAGCACGGTGGTGCCGCACAGCGCGGCCCAGTTTGGCCGTGCCATCATCATGCCCAACCTGCGCCCGCCGGTGACCACCACTGCGCAAGCGCTTGCCTACAAGGCGCGCATTTTGGCCGCAGTGCCGCACGGCGCAGCCTTCGAGCCGCTCATGACGCTGTACCTCACCGACCGACTGCCGCCCGATGAAATTGCCCGCGCCCGGGAGGCCGGCATCGTTGCCGTCAAACTCTACCCGGCTGGCGCCACCACCAACAGCGACGCCGGCGTGACCGAGCTGCGCAAGACGTACCCGACACTCGAAGCCATGCAGCGCCTGGGCGTGCCGCTGCTGGTGCATGGCGAGGTGACCGCGCCAGAGATCGACCTGTTTGACCGCGAGGCGGTCTTCATCGACACCCAGCTGATCCCGCTGCGCCGTGATTTTCCCGAGCTCAAAATTGTGTTTGAGCACATCACCACGCGCGAGGCGGCGCATTACGTGGCCGAGGCCGACCGCTTTACCGCGGCCACGCTCACCGCGCACCACCTGCTGTACAACCGCAACGCCATCTTTACCGGCGGTATTCGCCCGCATTACTACTGCCTGCCCGTCCTGAAACGTGAAAGCCATCGCCAGGCCCTGTTGGCCGCTGCGGTCAGCGGCAACCCCAGGTTTTTCCTCGGCACCGACAGCGCGCCGCACCCGGTGCACCTGAAAGAGCACGCCAGCGGTTGCGCCGGCTGCTACACGGCCTTCTCGGCGATGGAACTTTACGCGCAGGCGTTCGACGGGATGGACGCGCTCGACAAACTGGAGGCTTTTGCCAGCTTTTTTGGTGCTGATTTTTATGGCCTGCCGCGCAATACCGGCACACTCACCTTAAAACGCGAGACCTGGACCGTGCCGGAACATTTCGCCTTTGGTGAAGCCGAACTCAAGCCGCTGGGCGCGGGTGAGACATTGGGGTGGCGGGTGATTTGAATTTGATAGTGGCGGAAGCGGTGAGATTCGAACTCACGAACCCTTGCGGGTTGCCGGTTTTCAAGACCGGTGCAATCGACCACTCTGCCACGCTTCCAGCGGGCTGGATTCTAACCCGGCAAATCAAGCTACGTTGCATTCGCGGCGCAGCAACGCCAGGGCATCTTGCAGCCGGCTGTCGCGATCGCTCGTCAGGGTGGCCTGCGACTCATACACAAAATCCTGCCAGAGGCTGATGAGGTCGTCCTGGTGCTGCTCCGGCGCGTGCGCTTGAAGGTACTGGGTGGCCAGCTCCGGCTGCCAGCCGTGTTTGCGGATTTTGCGCACCAGCGTGGCGGCGCTCTTGTCGGTGAACAGGGTTTTGGGCGCGCTGCCGGCCGCCACGCACAGGCACAGCGTGAGCACGGTGCCGTCGTCGCTGTGGCCCTGGGTGAGCTTGTCCCAGGCGGCAGAGCGGTTGCGGTCGTGCTGGCCGACTTCGCTCAAGGCGTCTTCAAGCCAGAAATAGCGGCCCATGAAGGCAGGCATCTGGTCGAACAGCTTGCGCGGTGCCAGGCGTGCGTCGAGCAAGCGCGGCCAGTCTGCCAGCACCGACTGGCGCACCGTCTCCACCACCGCATGGTAAGCCTGGGGCAGGTTCTTGGGGAGTGTCAACAGCCCGGGCGCCGGTTGTTTTTTGCGCAGCGCATGGATCAATTTTTCAAACGCGACCCAATCTGGCAGCTCCTTGCGCCGCGCCATGGCAAGCAGCAAGGCGGTGCGGATCACCGCCTCGGCATCGGGCTCGGCGTCTTGCAGGTCGTCGGCAGACAGGCCCAACTGGTCGGCGCACCAAAGCGCTGCCTCGACCACCTGCACGGCGTGCTGGCGCCCCCGAAACTCGGCCTGGTAGTCGGCGTAACTGGCCAATGACCAGCGCGCCAGTTGCGGCAAGTGGCGGTCGCTGAAAGCGCCGCGTTCGTTCATGCCGAAGTGGCTGTTTTGCGGCATCACGATGAGCGCCTTGAGCAGGTCGGAGCCGGCCTTGGAACGCGACAGCAGGGTGTGGTCGCGCAGCAGTTCGGCGGCCACGCGCAGGTCGCCGCCGCTGGCATCCTGCAAATGCAGGCTGACCAGGTTGACCAGCCGGTCGCGTGCTTTTTCAAGCTCGGGGCGCAAATACTCACTGCCAAAATAGCGCGCAATCTGCACCATGCCCTTGGCCGCCTCCTCGGCCATGGCATCCAGTTTGACCTGGTCCAGCAGGCCGTGCTGCACACCATAAACCACGGCCTTTTCAAAAAATGGCCGCGCGTCGAACAGCGACACACCATGCGTGGCTTCAGGGCTGGGCTGCGTCATATTGGTCCTTGCTCGTCATTGCGAGCCCGCCGAATCAGGCCCGATACCGCACACGGACCTTGAACAGAGACCTCGTCATCGCGAGCGTAGCGCGGCGATCCATGACTTCCGGGTGCATGGATTGCGTCACTGCGTTCGCAATGACGGGGCTGTTCATGGAAAGCGCAGCGCGGCAGTCTATGCAGTCCGGGGAGATGGATTGCTTCAATTCGTTCGCAATGACGGCTACTGTTGCAATGACCGGACTTTTCATGGAAAGCGCAGCGAAGCAATACATGATTTCCGGCTGCATGGACTGCCGCGTCGCGGACGCGCCTTGCAGTGACGGCGTAAGACATGGCGTTCATGAATTTCAGATGGCAGATTCTTCGTCGGGGTCGATGGCGGCGGGGGTGGCCTGGCCGCGGTCGGTGGCGCTGGTTTCGAACTTGCCATCATCATCTTCTTCATCCTGCGCTTCTTCATCCTGACCCAGTGCAAAAGCGCGGGCCTTGGCGCGCAGCACCAGCAGCATTTCAATGAACAGGTCAGGGTTTTCGTAGCGCAACAGCCAGGCCAGTTGCATCCAGTCGGCGTCGGCTACCTCGTCCTGATCCAGGCGGGCACGGGCATAGGCGTTGGCGCGCAAGTCGTCTTCCGACAGGAGGGCACCGTCGTCCTCAACGGTATCGAAGGTGCCGGTGCGGGCAAACGCCTCGATGCGGCTCCACTTTTCTTCAAAATAGTCGGCCAGCGCCTCGGCGCCGCCTTCGAGGTCGCCAATGGCGTTGAGGAAGGCCAGCGCGTCGGCACCGTCACGGAAGATGACCGAATTCATCATGCCGCGCAAATGGCTGCGGGTCAGGTCGCGGTATTGTTTTTCTATGACCACGGCACGAGCGAACTGCTCGGGCGTGAGCATCAGATTGATGATGGAGGCGCGCGAGCCGTCGTACTCGCGGATCACCGCCAGCACGTCCTTGGGCGGCAACTGTTCCAGCACCTCCATCAGCGCGCCGTCGCCCTCGCGGTCGGCGAGTTCGACCAGCGCCGACTCGGCGCCCACGATGTCGCCGGCGGCAATCAGGGACTGGGTTTTTTCAATCAAGGCCAAATGCTGCATTTAGGGTTCCTGTGGTATCAATGAGGTGATGCGGATGAGATTCGTTAGCTTGAAATAGCCTCGTCATTGCGAGCCCCCCGTATCCGGCCCGATACCGCACACGGACCTTGAACAGAGACTTCGTCACTGCGAGCGTAGCGCGGCAGTCCATGCAGTCCGGGGACATGGATTGCTTCACTTCGTTCGCAATGACGGGGGTGTTCATGGAAAGCGAAGCGTGGCAATCCATGGTCCCTTGAATGCATGGATTGCCGCGTCGCTGCGCTCCTCGCAATGACAAGACCGTTCAGGACTCTGAGTGACATTTGCGTCATGATTTAGTCCTTGCGGTCAAAGCCGTGTTCTTCCAGCCAGTCGGCGCTGGATTCTTCATGGTCATAACGCTGCTCGCCATCCTTGTCAAACTCGTCGGCGTGCCCTTGCCGACGCACCGCGCCATGCTCGCCTTCGGGCTCGAGAGCGTGGTTTTCATGGGCAGCACCCTCATGATGATGCGGCGACGGCCGGTGATACAGGTACTCGAGCGCAGCCGCCACCACCATGAACCAGTCGCCCTGCGGCTCAGGCAGCAAGGCGTCAGCCAGTTCCTGTGCCCAAGGGGTCAACTGCACGGCGCCGCCCAAGCTGCGCCAGTCGGGAAATTCGTCAGACTCCAGGGTCAGCACTTGTTCCATCACCGCCGGCTCTTCAAAGTGAAAGCCGCCATGAAAAATCACGGCGACCATCTCGGGGCTGAGCTCGATCATCTGCTTCAGGAAGGTGATCTGGCCGCGCTTTTCCAGCAGGCGCTGGCGCAGCACATTGCGGCCCTCCGAGTCAAAGGTGAGGTCGTCGATCTCGGCCTGGTAGGACGTGCGCAGCGCGCGGAAAAAAGCGGACATGCTCATGGTGTTCTCGGGTATGGGATGTGGCATCAAACAATGCGGCTGAAGTAATCTTGCCAAATGGCGCGGGCGGTGTCGAGCGGGCTGTCGAGCAGGTTGCGCTGGCGGTTGTCATCATAAGCCTTGCGCTTGTCCGGGTCCGACAGCACCTCGTAGGCCGTCTGCACCAGCCGAAAGCGCGCGGCGGCATCAGCGGCGCTGTTGCGGTCGGGGTGGTGAATGGCGGCCTGCTGGCGAAACGCTTTTTTGACGTCGGCCAGGGTGGCGGACGGGCGCAGGCCCAGGGCGGCGTAATGGTCTTTCATTTGGCGACTCGGCAAGCGTGGGGTCAGTGGCCCGCAAAATCAACCAGGGTGAACAGTGGCAGGCCGGTGGCGCGCAGTTTGTCGGAGCCGCCGAGCTCGGGCAAATCGACGATCACGGCACCCTCGGTCACCTCGGCGCCCAGTTTCTCCAGCAGTTTCTTGCCCGCCAACATGGTGCCGCCGGTGGCGATCAGGTCGTCGATCAGCAGCACGCGCTGGCCCGGCTTGACGGCGTCGGTGTGCAGCTCGACCGTGGCACTGCCGTATTCCAGCTCGTAGGTCTCTTCGACGGTGGTGAACGGCAGCTTGCCTTTTTTGCGGATCGGCACAAAGCCCAGGCCCAGTTCATAAGCCACCACGGCGCCCAGAATGAAACCGCGCGCATCGAGCCCGGCCACCACGTCGGGGCGGCGCGCCGGGTCCATGTAGCGGTGCACAAAGGCATCGATCAGCACGCGGAACACCTTGGCGTCTTGCAGCAGCGGCGTGATGTCGCGAAACTGCACGCCGGGCGCGGGCCAGTCAGGCACGGTGCGGATGTGCGCGCGCAGGTAGTCGGTGACACTGACATTGAGCATAAGTGGTCCAGATCAATCAAAGGCCATATTGTGCCCCGCTACGCAGGCGTTCGTGCGTTCAAAAGCCGCTCTTGAGAAGTGCGCGCTCGGCCTGCTCCAACGCGTCGGCCTGGCCCGAGAGCACCAGCGAATCACCCGCCATCAACACCAGATCGTCCACCAGCGGCATCGCCCGCCCGTTGTCGCGCCGCAGGCTGACCAGCCGCACCTCCAGTGCGGGCAAATCCAGATTGCCCAGGGTACGGCCAACCGACCTGGCTGTGAGCGGCAAGTTGAGCGAAGTCAGGCGCTCTTGCTGCAACTCATCCACCGCACCATCATCGGCGCCGCGAAAGAAGCCGCGCAGCAGCTTGTAACGGGCATCGCGCTGCTCCTGCACGATGCGGATCACGCGGCGCGTGGGCACGCCCACCAGCGCCAGTGCGTGGGTGGCCAGCATCAGCGAGCCTTCGATGGCTTCGGGCACCACCTCGGTGGCGCCGGCGTGGCGCAGCGCCTCCAGATCATGATCGTCCTGGGTGCGCACCACCACCGGCACTTGCGGCGCGTGCTCCTTGATGTGCGCCAGCACCTTCATGGCGCTGGGGGTTTCCAGATAGGTGACCACCACCGCACTGGCACGCGCCAGACCGGCGGCCATCAGCGCCTGTGGTCGGGCGGCATCGCCGAACACCACCGAGTCGCCGGCGGCGGCGGCCTGGCGCACCCGGTCGGGATCGAGGTCGAGCGCAATGTAGGGAATGGCTTCCTTGTCGAGCATGCGCGCCAAATTCTGCCCGCAGCGGCCGTAACCGCAAATGATCACGTGCTTGTTGGCCTTGATCGACTTGCGCGCAATGCTGGTCATCTGCACCGACTCCATCAGCCACTCGTTGCTGACGAGTTTCATGACAATCTGGTTGCTGCGCATGACGATGAACGGCGTGGCCAGCATCGACAACACCATCGCCGCCAAAATCGGGTTGAGCAATTCAGGCGGCACCAGTTGGTTGGCCTGCGCCAGCGTCAACAGCACGAAGCCGAATTCACCCGCTTGCGCCAGATACAGCCCGGTGCGCAAGGCCACGCCCATGCTTGATCCCAGGGCGCGCGTCAGAAAGGTGACAACCACCGCTTTGTACAGTACTGGCACCGTGACCAGCAACAGCACCAGCGGCCAGCGCTCCAGCACCAGGCGCCAGTCCAGCATCATGCCGATGCTGATGAAAAACAAGCCCAGCAGCACATCGTGAAACGGCCGGATGTCGGTTTCCACCTGGTGCTTGAATTGTGTCTCTGAAATCAGCATGCCGGCAATGAACGCGCCCAGCGCCAGGCTCAGGCCAGCCAGTTCGGTCAGCCAGGCCAGCCCCAGCGTGACCAGCAGCAGGTTCAGCACAAACAGCTCCTCGCTCTTGCGCCGCGCCACCAGCGTGAGCCACCAGCGCATGATGCGCGGCCCGCCCACCATCAGCAGGGTGATCAACGCGGTGGCCTTGAACAAGGCCCAGGCCAGCGTTTCGACCATCTGCTCGGGCGAGGCGCTCAAGGCCGGAATCAGCACCAGCAGCGGCACCACGGCCAAGTCCTGAAACAGCAGCACGCCCATCACGCGCTTGCCGTGCTCGGTCTCCATCTCCAGCTGTTCGCTCATGAGCTTGACCACAATCGCCGTGCTGCTCATGGCCATGGCGCTGGACAGGGCCAGCGCGGTGCGCCAGTCCATGCCCCAATGGGTCGGCGCCATCAGGGCAAACGCCATGCTGGCCGCCGTGGTAACCAGCATGGTCAGCGCCACCTGGAACAAGCCCAGGCCAAACACGTGGCTGCGCATGGAGCGCAGCTTGGGCAGGTTGAACTCCAGCCCGATCACGAACATCAGGAAAACCACGCCAAATTCGCCCAGATGACGCACCCCGTCGGCGTTCTTGGCCAGCGCCAGTGCGTTCGGCCCGATCACCACGCCCACCGCCAGGTAGCCCAGCATGGGCGGCAGTTTGAGATAGCGGCAGCCCACCACGCCAAGCACGGCGGCGAGCAAATACAACAGGGTTAAGTCGAGTGGGTTCACCCCCTGATACTACCAAGTAGAAAGCGCACTTGATGCGGCAT
>NZ_JACUUE010000181.1 GCF_014859475.1 Rhodoferax sp. | reverse complement strand
CTGGCCATTGCCATCGGCACCAGCCACGGCGCCTACAAGTTCACGCGCAAGCCCACCGGCGACATTCTGGCGATCGACCGCATTGCCCAGATCCACGCGCAAATTCCCAATACCCATCTGGTGATGCACGGCTCAAGCTCGGTGCCGCAGGAGTGGCTGGCCATCATCCGCCAGTACGGCGGCGACCTGAAAGAAACCTATGGCGTGCCGGTCGAAGAAATCCAGCGTGGCATCAAGAGCGGTGTGCGCAAGGTCAACATTGATACCGACATCCGCCTGGCCATGACCGGTGCCATGCGCCAGAGCTTTGCCCAAAACCCGAGCGAATTCGACCCCCGCAAATCACTGATTGCGGCCCGCAAGGCTGCGATGGGCATCTGCAAACTGCGCTTCGAAGCCTTTGGCTGCGCCGGTTTCGGGTCAAAGATCAAACCGGTGCAACTCGACGTGATGGCAGCGCGCTACGCCTAAGCGCCAGGCCCGCAATCCATGCAGCGCTCGATCACCTGCGGACCAAGTTCCAGCTTGTGGTTGAGGTCACGCAGGGCAGTGCGCACCCCTTCTTCAATCACCGGATGGTAGAAAGGCATGTCCAGCATGCTTGAGACCGTCATGCGCTGTTGCGCCGCCCAGGCCAGCAGATGCCCGATGTGCTCGGCGGCGGGGCCGAACATTTCAGCCCCCAGGAACAAGCCACTGCCTTGTTCGCCATAGACTTTCAGTAGGCCGTGGTTGCGCAGCATGACCCGGCTGCGGCCCTGGTCCTCAAAGGACACCAGCCCCACCGCAAAGCGGTCCTTGAACTGCTCGTTGAGTTGTTTTAGATTCAAGCCAACCGATGCCACTTGTGGGTCGGTGAAGACCACCCCCAGAGGCGTGCGGCGCAAGCCGGGTTGGACGTCGGGGAAACGCGCGGCATTGTTGCCCGCGATGCGGCCCTGGTCGGCCGCTTCATGCAACAGGGGGCTGTCGTTGCTGGCATCGCCGGCAATGAATACCGTGCTGTCACCGCACTGCAGGGTGTGGCGGTCAAACAGCGGCACGCCGCGATCGTTCAACGCCAAGCCCGTGTGTTCCAGGCCGAGGCCGACCACAGCGGGCGCCCGCCCGGTTGCCGCCAGCACATAGTCGAACGCCTCGGTTCGCCAAACCCTGTCGCGATGCAGGTAGTTGACTTCGGCCCCGGTGGCGGTTTCCCTGACCGACTTCACCTGAGCGGCGGCATCCAGGTAAAACTCTTTGTTGAAGGTCTGGTTGGCAACCTCCCGAATGGCAGGGTCATGAATGCCGGCAATGCCACCACCGACACCGAACACCTTGACCTGTACCCCCAGACGGCTCATGGCCTGGGCCAGTTCCAGCCCCAGCACGCCAGGGCCGAACACCGCCAGACGCGTTGGCAAAGTGGGCAGGTCAAAGACGTTTTCATTGGTCAGCAAATGCGCGTCCAGCCCTTTCAGGACCGGGGGCAGCACAGGCGCGCTGCCGGTGGCGATGACGATGCGTCTGGCATGAATCAGTTGACCGTGCTCGGTCATCAAGGTGTTGGCATCCTGGAACTTGACCTTGGCGGTTAATCGGTCACTTGGCGCTATGGCGTCAATGGTTTCCAGCACAAAGCCGACAAAACGGTCGCGCTCGCGCTGTACCCGCGCCATCACGGCCGCCCCGTCCACTGTGACCGCTGGCACCTGCACGCCAAAAGCGGGTGCAAGGTGTGCCTGGTGCGCGGCCTCGGCGGCGGCAATCAGCAATTTGCTGGGCATGCAACCGACGCGCGCGCAGGTGGTGCCATAGGTGCCACCTTCGATCAGCAACACGGAATCGGCATGGGCGCGGGCGGCCCGGTAGGCGCCCATGCCGGCGGTACCGGCACCAATGATGGCGACTTCGACTTGAAGAGGTGTCATGGCAGTCTGGATGTGAGGGGTGACAACTTATTTTGCCAGCCAGAGTGCCAGTTCGTCGGCGCCGCCGACATATTGACCATCGACATACACCTGCGGCGTGGTGCCGTGGCCGCTCACGGCTTGCAGGGAGCTGTAGCTGATGCCGTGGCTGCCGAGCTCGATTTCTTCAAAACGGAGTCCCTTGTCATTGAGCATTTTGCGTGCGCGTGCGCAGTGCTGGCAGCCGGGCTTGCTGAAGAAGGTGACGCGCGGCGGGGGGCTGGCCTTGGGGTTGATGTAGTTCAGCATGGTGTCGGCATCCGACACCTTGAAAGGATCGCCCGGCTCCTGCGGCTCGATGAACATCTTCTCGATCAGGCCATCTTTCACCAGCATGGCGTAGCGCCAGCTGCGCTTGCCCATGCCGATCGCCGTTTTGTCCACCAGCAGGCCCATGCCCTCAGAAAATTCACCGTTGCCATCGGGCAGGAACTCAATGTTTTCGGCGCGCTGCGCCGTCTGCCATGTTTCCATCACAAACGGGTCATTGACTGCCAGGCAAATGAGGCTGTCGATGCCATTTGCCTTGAACACACCGGCCAGCTCGTTGAAGCGCGGCAAATGCATGTTGGAGCACGTCGGCGTGAAGGCGCCCGGCAGCGCAAAAAGCACCACCGCCTTGCCGTTGAACAGGGCGGCGCTGTCGACCTTGTCCCATTCGCCATTCACCCTGATCGGGAACGTGACATTCGGGACTTTTTGACCTTCGCGTGATTTCAGCATGGGTTTCCTTCGGTTTGTGTGGTGCTTGTGTTGCCAGGAAATTCCTAGCTGCGCTTGACGGTATCCTTGATAGCGTCCTTTGCGTCCTCGACGATTTCCTTGGCATCTCCAAGTCGTTTTTCTGCTTTGCCAGTGACTTGTTTGTGGATGCCCTTGGCCTCCTGCTCCTTGTTTCCAACGAGCTTTCCGGCTTGCTCCTGGACTTGACCGGCGAGGTCTTTCACAGTGCCGTTGACTTGATTCTTGTTCATGATGGTTTTCCTTTGTAAGTGAGCGAATGGCTTCGCAAGCGAGTCAGTGGATGACTCTGGGCCCAATGCTATTGAGTCAGCGCGCCTTGATCTGTGCGATTGCGTACAAAAGGGCTTTGGCCACCAGAAGTATTCGAGGCGGCCATGCCGTTCATGAGCATCAGCTTGCCTTGCGCGCCATGAAGTTCCCGTCACGGTCGCTGACACGTTCTGGCCTGCTGGCTGGCGGCTATTTAAAACCCATCGCCAGGTGGCACCGGCCTATCAGCGTTGTTGATTTCACAAGAGCCTGTTTTCGAGCAGCAGCGCCACAGCAAGCAAGTCCCCGCCAAAGCCGGCGCCGCGGCAAGGCTATTGGCTGCTGCTTCAGCGGAAGCCATCTTTGCCAGAAGGCTTTCTTTGGCAGCCGCCAATTCAAGGTCAGACATGCTCGAGATACGGGAAGTCAAGCTGTTTATTGGGGAAAGTGGATGTATCCATGGATGGCTCCTTTGAGGTGTTGAAGTCGATGTCCAGGCCTGAGTAACGCCTGAGCGTGACCCGTGCCAGACACCATTGGTCAAGCGCCAATCGACCGGGCTGCTGCGTTAAAAGCAGTGCGGCGATCAAGGCTGGTTGGAATTATTTTTGCCGCAGAACCAATTCGGGTCTGTGCGTTAACGCACGGCATCGTTTCATGCTGGGCGTTGTGGCTTGGGGTGGCCCGCCGCTGTCAGGCCTGTTGTTCGAAGAAAAAACGCAGCATTTCGCGTGTGGCATCGGGCCCGCTGCCATCGGTGTAAGAGCCCTCGGCCGAGCCGCCCGACCAGGCGTGTCCGGCCCCATGCACCAGCCAGTGCTCGGTCACCGCGCGGCCGTGCTCGGCATGGCGGGTGGAGCGGGTGTAGCGCCGGCCGCGCGCCGAAACGCCTTGCTCCACCCGGGGGCCGGCGGCGCCACTGCCAAGCACCGCCGCAATCACCTGCTCACCATTGCGCGGGTGCACTGTGCTGTCCTGGTCGCCGTGGAACACGATCGTCGGCACGCTGTTCTGCGGCCGCAGCGGGGCCTTCGCTGCAGCGCCCAGGTGCCGTCCCTTGCCGGTCATGACGACGTTCAGTTCGCCGCTTTTCATGACCATCAATGCCTCGGCCACGTTGCTGGCGGCGCCCGTTGGCAGACCCGAGTGAACCCCGACCGCAGCAAAAATCTCGGGGTAGGCCGCAGCCACGATGGCGGCCATCGCGCCCCCGGCCGACAGGCCGGCGATGAAGACGCGCCGGGGGTCAATGTGCTGCTGCTTCATCACCGCCAGCGTCATGCTGGCGAGCAGGGCCGGTTCGCCGCTATCGCGCTGTTGGTGGTTGTGTTTGAACCAGTTCCAGCAGCGTGAGGGGTTGGCGTCTTGTGACTGCTCCGGGTACAGCACGCAAAAGCCCTGCTCGCGGGCGCGCTGGTTCATGCTGGTGCCGGCGCATCGACCTCAAAGACGCAGTCCTCCAGCACCAGCGGTGAACTCTCAGCGTTCTCGCCGTCCGGGGCACTGTCACCCGCATCACGCAAGGTGCGCTGGATGACCGCGGTGGCTTCATTCAAGCTGCCAGCTTGCGTCAGCTCGGTGGCCTGGCGCATCAGGATTTGGAAGGTGTTGTTCATGTGATCTTTCAGGGGGTGAATTGGGTGTGGTGGGGTAGGGCGCGCTCAGCGCAGGCGGCTGGCCAGTGCGGCTTTGACTGCCGGGCTTGCCTGCAGCGCGCCCAGCTCGTCCGCACTGAAATGCTGCAGGCCTAGCACCAGCATCTTGCGCGCCACCACCTGCTTGACGGCCTCCGAATGGGTACTGATCTGGTTGCGGATGGCGGTGCGGATGAAGTCGGTGCGGTTGCCGTAGAAGCCCTCGGTCACCAGCAAGTCAATCTGTCCCAGGTCGACAAATCCGAGCTTGATGGTGATTTTTTCTGACTCTGCCAGCTTGGGCTTGGCCGGGGTGAGGGTGTTTGCTTGTTTCATGGTGCCATCCTAAAACCATCTATCTGGATGGTATGTGGCTGGGTAAATCGCCATGTAAGCGCTCTGAGCCGACATGCAGCGGACGACGCACCAATATAAGGCGGATTCAGAGACGGGTCGCCAGATGCTGCACCACTGCCGTGCTTTTGCACCGTTATAGCAATTTCTTATTGTGAAATACGCTTTTTGCATAATGTG
>NZ_JACUUE010000180.1 GCF_014859475.1 Rhodoferax sp. | reverse complement strand
TCTGTTCAAGGTCCGTGTGCGGTATCGGGCCGGATACGGGGGGCTCGCGATGACGATGTCGGGCCGGATACGGGGGCAAAAGTTGCGGTGGCGGGATGATCGGGTGCCCAAGTGCGGGATAATCACCCTCTTTTTTACTTTCACCCACTGGAGTCACCAAATGGCCAAAGAATTCCGCACCGAAGCCGAGCGCAAAGCTACCCCCCGCCCTGTCGCCCCAAAGGGCGTTTGCTACACAGCCGGTCACGGCCAGCTGCGCAGCCTGGAGCGTGGCGTGGCCACCAACAACAAGAAGAACCCGGGCAAGCGCTGCAAAAAGGGCGGTTGATTGGTTCCAGACCCAGAAAAGAGGCCCTGGCGGGCCGCTTTTTTTACCAGGGTAGTTGGTCGGGACCGATGACCTGCACCGGGTAGGAGCCCAAGCTTTTCATTGGCCAGCCGGTCTGTACCGGTGCAACCACATAGGCTTCGTCGACTCCAACGTCGTCACAGGCTAACCAAAAACCTTTGGTCATCTTGGGGGAGCTTGAAAACTTGACTTCAAAGGCGATTTTTTTGCTCCCCAGTTCCACCAGCAAATCCAGTTCGGCGCCCGCTGCGGTGCGGTAAAAGCTGGCCATCGCCCCGGCGGGCAACTGATTGCAGATTTGCTCAATCACAAAGCCCTCCCACGACGCACCAGTTGAAGGGTGGCCTGACAAATCGCCCTGGGTTTTGATGTTGAGCAGGTAGTGCAGCAAACCGCTGTCGCGCACATACACCTTGGGTGATTTGACCAGTCGTTTGCCCACGTTGGCGTGGTAAGGCTCGAGCCGGCGCAGCATCAGGGTTTGCGTCAGGTGATCCAGGTAGCGCACCACCGTGGGTTGCGACACCCCCAGTGATGCGGCAACGGCTGACGCGTTGAACATCTGACCATGCAGATGGGCCACCATGCGCCAGAACCGCCGCATTTGTTCGGGGTCTAGCGCCACACCCACCGCAGCGGGCAAATCGGTGCTCAAAAAGTGGCGGACAAACGCATCGCGCCAAAGCCATGCAGCGTCATCGGTGGCGGCCATGTAACTACCCGGAAAGCCGCCACGCAGCCAAAGGGCTTGCATGTCGGCAAAGCGGGTCATGACCTCGGGCAGCAGCAAGGGAGCCATGTCGATCAAGGCCAGCCGGCCGGCCAGCGACTGCGACTGCTGAAGCGACTTGAATGAGGCAGAACCCAGGATCAGGAAACGCCCGGGCCTGCGGTCGGCGTCGATCTCGCCGCGCAACACCGAAAACAACTCTGGCGCATTCTGTATTTCATCCAACACAAGCAGTCTGTGCCGGTTGGCGGCAAAGAAAAGCTCTGGCACCTCCAGGCGCGCGCGCACTTGAGGCTGCTCGAGGTCCAGATACAAGGAATCAGGCTGCAGCGCCGCGACTTGCCGCGCCAGCGTGGTTTTGCCCACCTGACGCGCGCCCAAGATGGCAACCGCCGGACTCCAGCTGAGCGCCTGGTGCAATTGCGATTCGCAAATTCTTTTAAACATCCTCGTATTATCAATATAATGAATTGAATATGCAAGAATAATTTATCCGCGCTTACATGTTGCGCCGGTACTGCCCGCCGACCTCGAACAGCGCGTTGGTGATCTGGCCCAGCGAGCACACGCGCACCGCGTCCATCAGCACCTCGAACACGTTCTGGTTGTCGATGACCGCCTGCTTCAGGCGCGCCAGCATGGCCGGGGATTCGTTGGCATGGCGGGCGTGGAAGTCGGCCAGGCGCTGCAGCTGGCTCTGCTTTTCTTCTTCGGTACTGCGCGCCAGTTCCAGCTTGTCATTGACCGGGTCGCCATGCGGGTTGCGGAAGGTGTTGACACCGATGATGGGCAGCTCGCCGGTGTGCTTGAGCATTTCGTAGTGCATCGATTCGTCTTGAATCTTGCCGCGCTGGTAGCCGGTTTCCATGGCGCCGAGCACGCCGCCGCGCTCGGTGATGCGCTCGAACTCCAGCAGCACGGCTTCTTCGACCAGTTCGGTCAGTTCCTCGATGACAAAGGCGCCTTGTGACGGGTTTTCGTTCTTGGCCAGGCCCCATTCGCGGTTGATGATGAGCTGGATCGCCATGGCGCGGCGCACGCTGTCTTCAGTCGGCGTGGTGATGGCTTCGTCGAACGCGTTGGTGTGCAGGCTGTTGCAGTTGTCGTAAATGGCAATCAGCGCCTGCAGCGTGGTGCGGATGTCGTTGAACTGGATTTCCTGCGCGTGCAGGCTGCGGCCACTGGTCTGGATGTGGTATTTGAGCTTCTGGCTGCGCTCGTTGGCGCCGTATTTTTCCTTCATGGCCACGGCCCAGATGCGCCGCGCGACACGGCCCATCACGGTGTATTCGGGGTCCATGCCGTTGCTGAAGAAAAAGCTCAGATTCGGCGCAAAGTCGTCAATGTGCATGCCGCGCGCCAGATAGGCCTCGACAAAGGTAAAGCCGTTGCTTAACGTGAAGGCGAGCTGGCTGATCGGGTTGGCGCCGGCTTCGGCAATGTGGTAACCGCTGATGCTCACACTGTAGAAATTGCGCACGTTGTGGTGCACAAAGTAGCTGGCAATGTCGCCCATCACCTTGAGGCTGAATTCGGTGCTGAAGATGCAGGTGTTCTGACCCTGGTCTTCTTTCAGGATGTCGGCCTGCACCGTGCCGCGCACGTTGGCCAGCACCCATTCGCGGATTTTGGCGGCTTCGGTATCGGTCGGCTCGCGGCCATTGTCTGCGGCAAACTTTTCCAGGTTCTGGTCAATGGCCGCGTTCATGAACATCGCCAGAATGCTGGGCGCCGGGCCGTTGATGGTCATGCTGACGCTGGTGGCCGGGTTGCACAAATCAAAGCCACCGTAGAGCACCTTCAGGTCGTCGATGGTGGCAATGCTCACGCCGCTGTTGCCAACCTTGCCGTAGATGTCCGGGCGCGGGTCGGGGTCGTTGCCGTACAGCGTGACCGAGTCGAACGCGGTGGACAGGCGCTTGGCTGCCATGCCGGAGCTGAGCAGCTTGAAGCGCTTGTTGGTGCGAAACGGGTCGCCCTCACCGGCGAACATGCGCGTGGGGTCCTCGCCCTCGCGCTTGAAGGCAAAGGTGCCGGCGGTGTAGGGGTAGCTGCCGGGCACGTTGTCGAGCATCAGCCACTTGAGGATTTCGCCGTGGTCTTCGTATTGCGGCAGGCAGACCTTGCGGATGGTGGTGCCGCTCAAGCTCTTGGTGGTGAGCGCGGTGCGAATTTCCTTGTCGCGGATCTTGACCACGTATTCGTCACCGGCGTAGGCCGTTTGCATGGCCGGCCACTGCGCCAGCAGCTTGGCAGCAGTGGGGTCCTGGCGCTCGCCTCGGGTTTGCGCCAATGCCATGACCGTGCCGTAAGCGCCGGGCTTGGCGGTGCCGTCCTTACACGGGTCTTGTTCAAGCAACATCTGCGCAGTCGCCTTGAGCTGCTGGATTTCACGCGCCAATCTGGCCTGAGCGCGGGCGCGGGCCTTGTAGCCGCGCACGGTGTCACTGATTTCGGCAAGGTAACGGGTGCGCGCGGCCGGCAGCACCGGGGTCTGGTTGGTGCTATGGCGCACGGCCACTTTGGGCAGGCTGCCTTCTTGCAGCGGCAGGCCAAGCTCGGCCAGGCGCACTTTCAGGGCCTGGTAGAGCGCCGTGACGCCATCGTCGTTGAAGCGTGCCGCCATGGTGCCGAACACCGGCATCTGGTCCGCCGGGGTGGTGAAGGCTTCCTTGTTGCGCTGCACCTGTTTGGCCACGTCGCGCAGGGCATCACTGGCGCCCTTGCGGTCGAACTTGTTGATGACGACAAACTCGGCAAAGTCGAGCATGTCGATTTTTTCGAGCTGGCTGGCGGCGCCGAATTCGGGTGTCATGACGTACATGGGCACATCGACATGCGGCACGATGGCGGCGTCGCCCTGGCCAATGCCCGAGGTTTCGACGATGATCAGGTCAAAACCCGCTACCTTGCAGGCGGCAATC
This sequence comes from Rhodoferax sp., assembly GCF_014859475.1. Classification (GTDB taxonomy): domain Bacteria; phylum Pseudomonadota; class Gammaproteobacteria; order Burkholderiales; family Burkholderiaceae_C; genus Rhodoferax. Next base: position 1,142 of record NZ_JACUUE010000180.1, on the reverse strand, counting down.
ACATCGGGTAGGGCGGCGCTGATCTCGGAGCCAAAGTCGCGCGTGGCCAGGCTGCGCATGAACACGCGCTGGCCAGCGTCGCTTTGCGACGCGGTCAAATTGGGGTCAGAGCCCGAATTGCTGCGCATATCGGGATCCGACCCCAATTTGACCCAGGGGTTGATGGCGTTCATGCGGATGCGGTCGCCCAGCAGGGCGCCACCGCTTTTGCGCCGCGACGGGTCGATGCTGATCACGGCCACGCGCAGGCTGTCGCTCTGGTCCAGGCGCAGGCGGCGAATCAGCTCGTCGGTGAGGCTTGACTTGCCGGCGCCGCCGGTGCCGGTGATGCCGAGCACGGGAATCTTTTTGCTGGCGGCAAGTGCCTTGATGTCCTGGGTGAGCGCCTGAAATTTTTTGGAAGGTGCCGCCTTGGACTGGCCGGCGGCGGCTTCGTTCTCCAGCCCGGTGATGAGCTGCGCCAGCGCGCGCCAGCTCATCTCGGTGTGGCCCTGAATGGCCTCGATGGTTTTGGGTGCGTACTGCGTCAAGTCCTGGTCGCAGCGCTTGACCATGTCACCAATCATGCCGGCCAGGCCCATGCGCTGGCCGTCTTCGGGGCTATAGATGCGGGCCACGCCGTAGTCCATCAGTTCCTTGATTTCGCTGGGCACAATCACGCCGCCGCCGCCGCCAAAAACCTGAATGTGCGCGCCGCCGCGGCTCTTGAGCAAATCGACCATGTACTTGAAATACTCCACATGCCCGCCCTGGTAGGAGCTCATGGCAATGCCCTGCGCGTCTTCCTGCAGCGCCGCCGTGACCACCTCATCGACGCTGCGGTTGTGCCCCAGGTGAATGACCTCGGCACCCATGCTCTGCAAAATGCGGCGCATGATGTTGATGGCGGCATCATGGCCGTCAAACAGGCTGGCGGCGGTAACAAAGCGCACTTTGTGCGTGGGGCGGTAATTGGCCAGGGCCTTGAAGTCGGCGGACAGGTCGGTCATGATGGGTATCTCCAGGTGACTATTTGTAAATTTCAGAACCAGCGATCAGCAATCAGACTAGCAAACGCTGACTTGACGTTGACGTAAACGTCAATCTTAACGGGTTTTCAAAAAACAAAAAGGGCACCTGCGTGCCCCGGGTCATTTGCCAAA
>NZ_JACUUE010000179.1 GCF_014859475.1 Rhodoferax sp. | reverse complement strand
TCACTTCGTTCGCAATGACGACGTTCTTTCACGTTAATGGTTAATGGCCCAGATTTGTCAAGGAGACTGTCATGAAATTCAAACTCAACGCTATTGCCTCGGCTTGCCTGCTGGGCACGCTGCTGGGCTGCGCCCCGCTCACGCCGCTGGCGCCGCTGGCAGATGCTTCTGCTGTGCCAACGCGCAGCCAGACCGGCACCGTGCCGGTCAAGGTGGCACCTGCGAATGCCGTCACCCCAGAAACGCCCTCGGCGCAAGCGCTTTACTCGCTGGGGCTCATCGCGCATGGCGCCGGGCAGCTCGCACTGGCCGGTCAGCACTATGCGCAAGCCCTGAAGATGGTGCCTGATCATCTCGGCGCGCTCAATGGGCTGGCCGTCATTTATGCCCAGACCGACCGCACCTTTGATGCGCTCAAGCTCTTTGCTTACGCCATCGAGCTGGCACCCGCCAGCGCACACATCCGCAACAACGCCGGTTACGCGCTGTTGCGCGAAGGTCGGCTCGACGAGGCGGAAAGCGCCTTGAACAAGGCACGCGAGCTGGACCCCAACAACGCGCAAACGCAGCAGAACCTGGCGCTACTGGCCAGTGCCAGGGCAAAACATAAAGCCACCGAACTGGCCGGGCAGCCAGCAGCGGGCGACAAGGACGGGCCGCGCCTGGTGGTGGTGGCGCCCAATGTGTTTGAGTTGCAGGCCCCAACAAATGCACCAGCCGAAGCAGGCGGGCCAGCCCGGGAAACGAGCGCACCTGTGGGCAAAGACCTGTCGCCGGGGTCAGCCATATCAGTCATGCCTGCGATGTCTGCCGCGTCCGATCTGCGCGGCGTGCGGCTGGAAGTATCCAACGGTGTCGGCATCACCAGGCTGGCGCGGCGCACCGCAGACCGGCTGGCGACCGAAGGCGTCAAGACCGCCCGGCTGACCAACGCCAAGCCCTATCGGCAGGCCAAAACCGAAATCCAGTATCCGCCAGACCAGGCACAGGCAGCACGGGCGCTGCAATCGCGCCTGCCGGTGGCAACACAAATCGTGCTCGCAAAACAATTGAATGCCCGCGTCAATATGCGCCTGGTGCTTGGCCATGACATGGCCGGAAAAGCCATTACCGCATGGCTTGAAGCGGCAGAAAAGCTGCAACTGGCCACCAGCCAGCAGCCGGGTGGCTGGCGCTGGAGCTGAACCCGCGTCAGTGCGCCTCTGACTTGGCTTCTTCGAGCAACCAGTTGCGAAAGGCCTGCACCGCAGGCCGCTCGGCAATCGCTTCTGGAACGACCAGGTAGTAAGCGAATTTTTGCCCGACGGCTATGTCGAACGGCGCCACCAGGCGGCCTTGCCCGATGGCCGTGGCCACCAAAGGTTTGGAGGCCAGCGCCACGCCCAGACCGTCCAGCGCGGCCACATACACCAGGCCGGAATCGCTGAAGTGGGGGCCGGCGCTGCTGTCCACCCCGGTTATGCCGGCCAGCCTGAACCATTCATCCCAAGCCGGACCCGGGCGACCACTGGCGAGGCCCTGATCGTGCAGCAGCACCTGATGCCGCATGTCGGCGGGCACCCGCAGCGGCGGGTCGGCTTGAAGCAGCTTCGGGCTGCAAACGGCAATGTAGTCGGAGCCGAACATGCGGTCCACCCGGAACCCCGGGTACACCCCGGCGCCAAAGCGAATCACCACCACCGAGTCTTCCTGGCGCAGGTCAGCCAGGTCAAATGAGGCCAGGCTCGCCACCTGGTCCGTGTCGATGGTCTTGAGCGAGCGGAACACATGCAGGCTCAGCGACGGCTCGGACAGGGCAAAGCGGCGCAACCGCGGCACCAGCCAGCGGGTGGCAAAAGACGGCGGCAGCACCACGATCAGGCGGCCGCTGGACACCCGTTCGTGGGCACTGGTCACGGCGGCAACAAAGCATTGCAGCCCTTCACGCACCTTGGGCAGCATGGCCTCGCCCTGCGGCGTGAGCTCCAGCGCGCGCGTGAGCCGGTGGAACAACTGCAGGTCAAGCTGGTCTTCGAGCAGCTTGATCTGGTGGCTGATGGCAGTTGGCGTGACCGACAGCTCCTGCGCCGCCTTCTTGAAGCTCAGGTGGCGCGCCGCCGCCTCGAAGGCACGCAAGGCATTGAGGGGCGGCAAGCGGTACGGCATGGATGAATTTAAGTGATGCGTCGGCTGAGAATTGATCGTTTGTTGCAATGCAACATTGGCGATATCGTAGCACCGTGTCCTCAAGAGGGACACATTTAATCAAGCAAAGGATCCAACATCATGGAATATCAATATTCAGACATCGAAGCCCATATTCGCCGTGCACAAGAATTGCGTTCCCAGGCCCTGAGTGAATTTCTTTCGAATGGCTGGACTACCTGCACGACCTGGCTCAAGCGTCATGCCCAGCGCCAGCTGCACAAGAATATCGTGGCAGCCAGGTCAACGGCTGCGGCCATTTATTGATGTCGCGCCACAGTTTCAGAGTCATCATGAAAACATTTTTTAGCCTGATTAATTTTGTGGTCGGCATGCTGGCGCTGCTGATCGGGTTTGGCAACCTGCTGTTTCTGGCCCACAACCCGACCAGCGCCGTAGCAGGGGGCGTGGCCATCACCATCGGTCTGGCCTTTCTGTGGCTCGCCACAGAGGCCATGTTCAGCAGACCCAAGCAACGCTGATGAAACCCCGGAGCCATGAGCGCCACAACAAAAGTCCGCTACGGCGGACTTTTTCGTTTCAAACCGACCAGCAATCACGGCATCGATGGTGTTTTCACGACAGAGGATTGACGCAGGCAAATTGATGACGCTCAATTCTGACGACGGCTTTGGTACTACTTTCAGGCGAGTCGTGTAAGGAAACTTTGAATCGAACGACTATGGTGGCGTCATCTGGTGCAATCTCAGCGCTTTGCTGGTCACCTTCACTTGGATTTTTCATGAAAAAAAAAGTAGCTGTTCTTTTGTTAGTCGTTGCGCTGGTGCTGGCGTTCTTTGCTTTCGACCTCAACCAGGTATTGACGCTTGACGGCCTCAAGGCCGGTCTGGCGCAAATCAAGACCCTGCGCACCGAGTCGCCGGTGGGCGTGGTGCTTGTGTACTTTGTCGGCTATGTGCTGGTGACCGCGCTCTCCCTGCCCGGCGCGGTGATCATGACGCTGGCTGGCGGCGCGCTGTTTGGCCTGCTCGGCGGCACGCTGATTGTGTCGTTTGCATCGAGCATCGGCGCCACGCTGGCGTTTCTGGCCTCGCGCTTTTTGTTTCGCGATCTGGTTCAGGCGCGGTTTGGCAATCGCCTGAAAGCCATCAACGACGGCATGGCCAAAGATGGGCCGATGTACCTGTTCACGCTGCGTCTGGTGCCGCTGTTTCCGTTTTTTCTGGTCAACCTGCTGATGGGGCTCACACCCATTCGCACGCTCAGCTACTACTGGGTCAGCCAGCTCGGCATGCTGGCCGGCACACTGGTGTACGTGAACGCCGGCACCCAACTGGCCCAAATCACCAGTTTGTCGGGCATTTTGTCGCCGGGTTTGCTGTTCTCTTTTGCGCTGCTGGGCATCTTTCCGATGCTGGCTAAACGTTTGGCCAGCTTTGTGCAGAGCCGACGTGTCTATGCCAAATGGCAACGCCCCAAAACCTTTGACCGCAATCTGGTGGTGATTGGCGGCGGTGCGGCCGGTTTGGTCACATCCTACATTGCGGCGGCCGTGAAAGCCAAGGTGACGCTGGTTGAAGCGCACAAGATGGGCGGCGACTGCCTGAATTACGGCTGCGTGCCGAGCAAGGCGCTGATCAAGTCGTCGCGCATTGCCGATCAGATGCGCCATGCAGAGCATTATGGTTTGAGCGCGGTTGACCCCAAATTCAGCTTTAAACAAGTGATGGCGCGGGTGCATGAGGTGATTGCCGCCGTGGCACCGCATGACAGCGTGGCGCGCTACACCGAGCTGGGCGTGGAAGTGCTGGAAGGCTACGCGACCATCGTGGACCCCTGGACAGTGGAGATCAAGCTCAACAATGGCGACACCCAGCGCCTGACCACCCGCAGCATCGTGATTGCCGCAGGGGGGCGCCCGTTTGTGCCGCCGCTGCCAGGTCTGGATGACGTGGGCTACGTGACCAGCGACACGCTGTGGGACGAATTTGCCAAGCTCGATGCGCCCCCGGCACGACTGGTAGTGTTGGGCGGCGGCCCGATTGGCTGCGAGCTGGCACAGAGTTTTGCCCGGCTGGGCTCCAAAGTTGTGCAGGTGGAGCGTGGCACACGCATCATGAGTCGCGAAGACCCTGAGGTGTCGCAGTTGGCGCGCGATGCCTTTGTGCAAGATGGTATCGACGTGCTGACCAGTCACAACGCCTTGCGCTGCGAGCGTGACGGCGAGCGCAAGTTCATCGTGGTCGAGCATCAGGGCGTAGAAAAACGCATCGAGTTCGACGCGTTGCTGTGCGCGGTGGGCCGCGTGGCGCGCTTGCAGGGCTACGGGCTGGAAGCGCTGGGCATTCCAACCCAACGCACGGTGGCGGTGAACGACTACCTGGAAACGCTGTACCCCAACATTTATGCCGCCGGCGACGTGGCCGGGCCTTATCAATTTACCCATACCGCCGGCCACATGGCCTGGTACGCGGCGGTGAACGCGCTATTTGGCGACTTCAAGCGCTTCAAGGTCGATTATTCGGTGGTGCCGTGGGCCACCTTTATCGAGCCCGAGGTGGCGCGCGTGGGCCTGAATGAGCAGGATGCCAAGGAAAAGAACATTCCCTACGAAGTCACCCAATACGGCATCGACGACCTTGACCGCGCCATTGCCGACGGCACCGCGCACGGTTTTGTCAAGGTGCTGACGGTGCCGGGCAAGGACCGCATTCTGGGCGTGACCATCGTCGGCGAGCACGCAGGCGATTTGCTCGCCGAATTCGTGCTGGCCATGAAGCATGGGCTGGGCCTGAACAAGATTCTGGGCACCATCCACACCTACCCGACGCTGGCCGAGGCCAACAAATACGCCGCCGGTGAGTGGAAGCGCGCCCACGCACCGCAAAAGGTGCTGGCCTGGCTGGCGCGCTTTCATGCGTGGAAGCGAGGTTAAAAAAACCGTCAAAAGAGACGTCGTCACTGCGAGCCAGCCGTATCTGGCCCGCTACCGCACACGGACCTTGAACAGAGACTTCGTCATCGCGAGCGAAGCGTGGCGAT
>NZ_JACUUE010000178.1 GCF_014859475.1 Rhodoferax sp. | reverse complement strand
AACCATCACAGCAAAGCCGTTTCCCGCACAAAATCATCGTCAGAGTTATCCAGCATCTTTGCCCCAGACTGCATAGCCTGCAACAAAAAATGCACCCTTGGCACACCGCACCAGCGAGCCGCCATGCCAGACGACAACTTGCCATCACGAAACAAGGCTGTTGCCGACTGCAGTTTCACCAGCTCGGCAAATCGATGCGCATCCAAATGCAGACCCATCAGTATTTCAGGCGGGCATTCAATTTCAATGGTGTTTTTCATTGGCTTGACTTTCTTTCATGTTGCAAAACATTTTGGCACATGATGCGCCGCGTTGGTTCATGCCTTGCGCTCCAGCAGGTCTTGGTAGGCGGCGGTGTAAGTACCGGCACAGTCGTCCCAGCTGCCAACAGGCACCTTGACCCAGCGGCCGCTAACATTACCTACGGGCGCACTTGGTCATGGCGGCTCAAGGTGATCAGACCGCTTGCCTGCGCAAACTATGTTTGCAGCAGTTTGGCCGGGTGCGTCGGGCCGAACAGGTGCCATTGCCGCCGCAGGCGAGCGCCCAGGCTGGGCGCAGCGCCCAAAAGGGCAACCGAAGCGATTTTGAGCACTATCTGAGTAGGGTGCCAGATATGCCGGCTCAGTTGGGTGACGAGCTGGTATACGCACTGAATAGATTCATATGGATATTTCAGAGTTCAAATCCGAGATGGCCAGGCCGCTCAGACAGCCAGCGCCAAAGGTTCAATTTCGGCTTCGATTTGCTGCGCCTTGTCGCGCTCGGCGAGCTTGAGGTCATACATTTGTTGAAGATTCAGCCATGACTGAGCGTCACCGCCAAAATAACGCGCCAGCCGCAAGGCGGTGTCAGGGGTGACGCCGCGCCGCTCCAGCACGATGTCATTGATCCGTCCGGCAGGCACATGCAGTGCCTTTGACAGCGCATTGGCACTCATGCCCAGTGGCTTCAGATAGTCTTCACGCAGGAACTCGCCCGGGTGTATCGCACGCATGCCGTTTTTAATCATATTGCCCGTCACGATCACGCGTCAGTCTTTCCAGATGGTTACCGGGCGGCGACTTGAGAAACTCCACGGTCATGGCAGCCGCCAGTTGGGTCAACTTGCGCTCAGCGACGTCCCTGATATTGGCAAAACGCCTGGACTTTCCTGTTTCAAAAAGCGATTGTGTGTCCTGGCATTTAAACGGCTGAATCATAAGTTGTCATCATGTACCGCTTGCCGGTAAACAGCAAGTGAGTAACGTATTTCAAATTGAAGCGGGTTGTCGTGGGCTTGGGCTGGTGCTGGCCGACTGCGGAAATGCCGTTGCGCTCAAGCTTCGTTCGCCTTGATCAGCTTGCCCAAAGAAACTGCCCGATGGCGCCATTTGCCGCGGATTCTTTGTTGGCGTTACGACGCAAGCACCGATGGCCGCTTGTTCTCGAACTCCCAAGGGGCAGGCATCGAGCGAATCGTGGACCCGCATGGTAGCGGTTGCTGGCGGCTACGACGGTCTGCTTTGCCGAAGTCCCAAATTGGCAATCGTCGCAAGTCCAGCAAACCATGCGTTTCCAGCACTTTGATTGACGGATTGGTTGATTGACACCATGAGGCCCGAAAAACCGTTTGCGCTGTCGCGACACTACTGCGTTATCGGAAACGGCACGTTTCCAATTTCGGGATGTTCAGCAAGAAATTCAGTCCACGCCGTGCGTGCCACATTGCAACGATCTTTTGGAAACAACAGGCACCAGCGTGTTAACGATTCTTGAGCATCAACGGGTTTGCCATTTGACGCAGCTGCCTTTGCATACTTGAAGAGTGCCGATTCAATGGGGTAGCGGTTAGTCGTCACCCGAAGACGCTCCAGTTCATTCAAATCCATACCAGCTCGCGGTTCAATGCGCAGGTTGACCAATGCGTCTTGCAGCCCGCCCAATATGTAAATTGTCGGCGCAGGCGGCGCAGGCCTTATGCCACTCCACGCCATACGCATGCGGTAAGCCTGCAAGTCAACTTCAATGCGACGGTAATCAATCCACGTCAGGACGAGCACCCACGCGAGGATGGCAACGCAGAGGGCGATCAGCAGACGTGGTACCTGCAGAACAACTGGCAGGCCTGAACGCGCGTTAAGCGTGCCCATCATCAAGGCTGCCGGCACTAAAAAGAATGTCTTGCAATGCGGCAATTCCAGCATGGCATGCAACATGAAGGTACTCAGTGCAAGCATGAGCAGCACTTGTGAAAAGGTGGTAATCCGACGCAATTGCCACCAGAACCAGGCGCCAAGCAACGCAGCAAAGCCCAAACCCAGCGGCACACCATTCCACACCATCAAATCGAGCACAAGGTTATGTGCATGTTGGACACCACCTTTTATGTTTGCATAATTAGGCAACTCGCCCAGTTGCACCAATTGACCCTGATTCCAGCCGTAGCCCAACCAGGGCTGATGTCGGATGCCATCGACCATCATGGTCCATATTTCGGGCCGTAAGCCAATGGCCAATTGGGCATTGAGGCTACGCGCATCACCCGCATCGACCAAGCTTGTCGCCATTGGCCATACCAACACCAGCAGTACAAACCAAGTCCCCAAGCCAAGGACTGCGGCGCGTTGCCTCGAAGCCCCAAGAGAGGCGGGTACGACCAAAGCCGCAGCCAGCAGCAGGCCAATGGCAAGCCAGCCGGTGCGCGATTGCGTGCTGGCAACACCTATCAGCAAAAATGCGGCGGAAAACAGGGTGACGCCGCCGCCAATACGCCGGTGAAAGTTAAACCACCACAGACCCACAAGGCCCCAAACGAGCAGGCTCGAAAGCATATTCGGCTGCCCGACATTCGCCACCGCCCGTACGCCGCCCCCCGGTATTGCCGCCAGGAGCGGCCCCCAGTCGAGGCGAATCCACTGTGCCAGCGCAAACGCAGTGGACGCCAAGGCCGCTATAACCAAACCCGCAAACAAGGCATCTGGCACACGTCCCGGTGCATCTTCTTCAGTTCGACGAGCCACCATAACCGTCAAAGCGAAGCCAACCAGATAAAGACTGATCACCGGCGCCTCGGCCGGGAACAGGAAAAGCCCACCCATGGCCTGCATCAGGGGGATCAAGGCGGCGAGGGCAAACCCAAGCGACAAAACGTCCAAGGCAAGACGCCCACGAGCCATGATGAGCACCCACAGCGCAAGCGGCACAACCGCCAAACCAGCCGCGACCTCGCTGTAAAGGGTGGGCAACGGCTCGGTATGTACTGGAATCAGCCAGGGCAAGCTGAGGACGATGGCCAGGCAAATCCACCCAAAGCCTGTCTGCGTACGCTTCGCTTGATTCATCTTTCGAACCTGAAAATATGACACATAAAAACGACGACTCGGGACATGCCTCAAAACACGAACTGCTCCCGCAATGGGACTCCCCAAACAAACAAAGCGGCCCGCAGGCCGCTTTGAATTGTGGACTGTTACTACCGGAGTAATTAACGGCACTCAGATGGCAGGTACTTGGTATTAATATCTGACGTACAAGTCCATTTCAGTTGGCCGCTACCAACGTCAGTTGGCGTCAAGGTAATGGCGCCCGGGGCATTAGGAACTGTTGATGTAACAGCAACGACACCCGTGTTATCACCGATTGAAACACCCGACACGTATTTCGTAGCACCAGGAAAAAGATAGCCACTGTTGGCGCTAGTCACCTCGCTCAACCCGCCCATGGCTGAGCTAGTTTCAGCGACCGCCAGTTTGGCGGGCGAGGCCATGATGACCACCTCGGACACCTTGGCACGGGTGGTGTAATCCTGATAAGCAGGCAAAGCCACCGCAGCCAAAATACCAATGATCGCCACGACGATCATCAACTCGATCAGGGTAAAACCCTTTTGCATAGAACGTTTCATGAGAAGCTCCTGAAGTTAAGAAAAAAAAACCAACGAGAACGAAGACGTAGTAGCATCTTTCATGCCATGCTGAGAATTTTCAAAAGACGGGGAAAAAATACGCACTTTTGCGCATAAGTCACTTAAAAATGAGGCTTGAGCGGTTTTTGGAGCTGAAATGGCACAGTATTTTGATGCGCCACGAACGCCACCATTTCAAATGGCACAGTGTTTTGCCATGCCGCACCTTTGGGTGAACGAAGAGCCGCCATCTCAACCTAGAACGATCAGAAGTGACTTATCATCAAAACATGCATGCAAGCACCATCAGCATTGACACCGCCAGTGCCATCACAGACTTAAGTCGCCGCACCTGGTGGCGGCGCATCTCCGCCGGAAAATTCACGCGCGTGGATGATGACGGCCGTGGCCGCGCCATGCTCTTATGGTCCGAGATAGAGCCGCACATTTGTGTACCGATAAAACCTGAAGATAAACCATTTATCTTTCTGGCTGATGCGGGCAATGCCGAGGCGCAAGACGACATTGGGCAACTCTTTTTGATGTCAGAAAAATACCAGGCGGCGATGTATTGGTTTGAGCTGGCAGCCCAGCAAAATAACCCTGATGCCATGCAATGGCTCGGCCACTGTTACATCACCGGCAAGGGGGTGCCAAAGGATGACAATCTGGGCGTCATGTGGCTGGCCCGGGCTGCTGCGCTTGGCCATGTGATTGCGCAGGGGCAGATGAACGGGTTGATAGGTCGTGAAAAAAATAAGTAAAGTGGACCCCACTGTCAAGACAATTTTTCAGTGAATTTAAGCTGGTCCCGTTTTCATCGCAAATGCACGGCGTTGCCCCGGTTTTTTGACTTGGTTTTCGGACTGCCTTTCTTCAATTTCGCCAGTTGCTTCGCAAGTGCTTTTGGTCAGTGGCCTACGGCCATGCATCTTGTGCCTGCCCCGCCCACCCTCTGGGCCTCGCCACGCTTCGCGGGCATTGGCCCTGCGTGGTCTGCCTGTCCACCCCCGAGGGGCTCCCTCAGCCCGCGCAGACAGGGCAGGGGGTCTTGGTGCAAGGGCATCAGGCGCTGCACGCCTGATCGTCATACTCGGTGGACTTGGCACGGTCGGATCTGTCAGCGATTTGGACGCGTTGATCTTGATGGCGCAGAAAGTCTTACATCCGCCCTTACATCGTAAATTCAAACAAAAAGCCTGCTAAGAATTAACTAGCAGGTTTTCTATGTGCCGTAAGGCTTTGACTGGTGGGAACTGAGAGGTTCGAACTCTCGACCTACGGATTAAGAGTCCGCTGCTC
>NZ_JACUUE010000177.1 GCF_014859475.1 Rhodoferax sp. | reverse complement strand
CAGTGCCAGTTCCAGCCCTGACACAAACGCGTCTTCCACGCGGTGGCCCAGACACCAGTCGCCACACACGCCCAGTTGTTTTTTAGCATCCCACAGATGGCTTTTTCCCAGGGGTTGAATAGTTTTGGCGTAGAGCCAGCGCTGGCTGTCCACATGGGCAGGCTCGGCGCGGATGCCGGTCACCTCGCTGAAGGCCTTGAGCAGCTTGGCTTCGGCGCGGGGCGTGTCGTCGTGAAGGTGTTCCTGCGACCAGGCGGCGCTGGCCTGCACGGTCCAGCGCTCAATGGGTTCACGCCCGGGCTTGCTCGATTCGCGCGCCAGCCAGGCAATGCGGTGGTGCGTGCTGCGCGCGGCATTCCATTGCGGCCCCAGTGCCGACAGGCCGGGCTGCATGGCCTGCGGGAAAGCCAGCATCAGCGTCCAGCAGGGGGCAACTTTGACCTGCTCAAGCGGCTTGAGCCAGGGTTTGGCTTGCGCTGACGTTTCCAGCAGCTTGTGTGCCTGGGCAGAGGGTATGGCGAGCAAAACGCCATCAAAACCCGAGAACACGTGCTGCGTGCCGTCAAGACCCTCAGTGCGCAATTGCCATTGTTTGGGTTTGACAGCATCAGGTTCGATGCACAGCACGCGGGTTTGCAGCGCGATGTGCCCGCCCGCCAGCAGCGGTTCGGCCCAGCCGGCGACCAGCGACTTCATGCCTGGCACCGCTACCCAGTGGGCATCATGGCTGGACAAACCCGGCGCGGTCACATGGCCGAGTTCATCGAGCACCTGCACACTGTTGGCGCTCCAGCGTTTGCACAATTTTGGTGTGGACTCGAGTGCTTGCAAAAAGCGTGGGTCACGGGCGGTGAAGTACTGCACACCATGGTCGAACGATCCAAAAGCGCTGCTGCGTGTGGCCATGCGACCGCTGGTGCCGCGGCTTTTTTCGAAAACGGTCACCTGGTGACCGGCCTGCGCCAGGGTGCGGGCACAGGTAATGCCTGCCATGCCGGCGCCGATGACGGCAAAGTGTTGGGGAGCGCGCTGCGCTGAACTCATATTCTTCTCCAGTTGATGACGATTTGAATCTGTGTGAATGTGACCGACTTTACACGCCCCGGTGGCGTTCCAGCAAAGCGGTGCGCGTGTTGACGCACTCCAGCTGGCCCAGCCACCATTGCAGGGCGCGCCCCGGCGCGTTGCCGGCGGCGCGCCAGGCGTAGTTGACGCGCACCGACCTGGGTGCACGCTCGGTTTTTTTTACCACCAGCCGACCGGTGTCTATGAACGGGCCGGCCATGCAAACGGGCAGCGAGCCGCAGCCCAGGCCGCGCAATTGGGCGTCGAGTTTGTCCTGCATGGTGGCCACGGTCAACACGTCCTGCCCGCCCAACAGGCCAAAGGTCATGCCCCGACCACGGCTGATGGTGTCGGCCACGGCCACGGCGCGGTGTGGGCGCATGACTTCGTCGCTCAAAGGCTCGGGCACTTGCGCCAGCGGGTGGTGCGGCGCCACCGCATAGACAAAGCGCACGTCGCCGAGCGGCTTGGCGTGAATGGCGGTGTTTTGCACCAGGTCGGCCACGCCAAGGGCCAGATCGGCCGCGCCGCTGGTCAACGCTTCGAGCGTGCCCGACAGGGTCTCATCGCGCAGGCGGATGCGGGTGGGTGGGGCCTGGCTGAAAAAACTGTCCACCAACTCCAGCACCGTGGCCTTGGCAATGATGCTGTCCACGGCAATGGTGAGCTGCGGCTCCCAGCCGGTGGCCACCCGTTTCACACGGTTGGCCACGGCCTCCAGGTCGTCCAGCAAACGGCCGCTTTCGCGCAGCAACTCGTGGCCAGCCTCGGTGGGCAGGGCGCGGCGCGAACTGCGGTCGAACAGCAGCACGTCGAGCGCGTCTTCGAGCTGGCGCACGCGGTAGGTGAGGGCGCTGGGCACCATGCCCAAGCTGCGCGCGGCGGCGGCAAAGCTGCCGGTGCTGGAAATGGTTTGCAGCATGGCGAGCGCCTCCGGGGTCAGGACATTGCGGGCGATTTGCATGGAGTTGCTCTTTGAATTCAAAAAGATTGAATGATGCCATCAAAACGACTGCGCCTGTCGTGCTGTTTTGAAACATACAGTAGAGGCTATTCAAGGAGATTGCCGATGTTAACCCTCAGACCATCCCAGGAGCGCGGCCATGCTGACCATGGCTGGCTCAAATCGTTTCACAGTTTTTCGTTTGCAGGCTACTTTGATCCGGCCCACATGGGCTGGGGCAACCTGCGTGTCATCAACGAAGACTGGATCGCCCCAGGCAAAGGCTTTGGCACCCATGGCCACCGCGACATGGAAATTGTCACCTACGTGTTGCACGGTGCGCTGGCGCACAAGGACAGCATGGGCAACGTCAAAGTCATTCCGCCCGCAGACGTGCAGCGCATGAGCGCCGGCACCGGCGTGCAGCACAGCGAGTTCAACCACGCGCCCGATGACACCACGCATTTGCTGCAAATCTGGATTGAGCCCAACGTCAAGGGCATCAAACCCAGCTATGAGCAAACTACATTTACCAACACTGCCAAGCAGGGCCGCTTGTGTCTGGTGGCATCACCCGACGGCGCGCAGGGTTCGGTCACCATCCACGCCGATGCCCGTTTGTATGCCGGTTTGTTCGATGCCGGGCAAACTGCTACGCTGGCACTGGCCACCGGACGCAAGGCCTATGTGCACCTGGTGCGCGGTACCTTGAAGGTCAACGGCGTGGCCTTGCACTCTGGCGATGCCGCCCTGCTGGCCGACGAGACCTGCGTGGCGTTGACCGAGGCGCAGGACGCAGAAGTGCTGGTGTTTGATTTGTGCAATTAGTCTTACATTTTTTTAAATAAAGGAGCTTTCATTATGGCAAAAATAGCAGTTGTTTTTCACTCGGGTTATGGCCACACCCTGCGCATGGCGCAATCGGTGGCTGACGGCGCCAACGCCGATCTGGTGGCGATCGATGCCGACGGCAATCTGACCGAGGAAGCTTGGGCCACGCTCAACGAGGCCGACGCCATCATCATGGGCAGCCCGACCTACATGGGCAGCGTGAGCTGGCAGTTCAAGAAATTTGCCGATGCGTCAAGCAAGGCCTGGTTTAGCCAAGCCTGGAAAGACAAGGTTTTTGGCGGCTTTACCGCCAGCGCCAACGTCAACGGCGACAAACATTCCACCCTCCATTACTTCATGACGCTGGCCATGCAGCATGGCGGCATCTGGGTCGGCACCGGCCTGCACTACAACAACACCAAGGCCTCGCAGCGCGACGACATCAATTACCTGGCCTCCAGCGCCGGCCCCATGGCGCAAACCCCAGGTGATGCCGGTGGTGCCGAAATGAACGCTGGCGACCTGGAAACCGCCCGCCTGTTCGGCCAGCGCGTGGCCGAGGTGACCGCCAAATTCAAGGGATAAGTCGGTGACAGGATGCTGCCACGATAATCGCGGTCTATGTCCAATCCCAAAGTTCTGTTCGGCTTTCATGCCGTGGGTGTGCGGCTCAAAACCGCACCCAAATCCGTGATCGAAATTTACATCGACCCTACCCGTCGTGACGCGCGCATGCGCCAGTTTGTTGACAAGGTCAAGGAGGCTGGTGTGCGTCTGCTGGAAGCCGACGGCATGCGCCTGGCCAAGCTGTGCGGCAGTCACGGGCATCAGGGCGTGGCCGCGCGGGTGCATGAACTCACGCAAGTGACCTCGCTCGACGAGTTGCTGGAGCAGCTCGAAGCCAGCCAGCTTGAGCTCCCCGTCAACGAGCGTGAGCAGCCGCTCATTCTGGTGCTCGACGGCGTCACCGACCCGCACAACCTGGGCGCCTGCCTGCGCGTGGCCGATGGCGCTGGCGTGCACGCGGTGATTGCGCCCAAGGACCATGCGGCCGGCATCAACGCCACCGTGGCCAAGGTGGCCAGTGGCGCGGCCGAAACCGTGCCCTACTTCATGGTGACCAACCTGGCGCGTACCCTGAACGAACTCAAGGAACGCAACATCTGGCTTATCGGCACCAGTGATGTGGCCACCAAAACGCTGTACCAGGCCGATCTGACCGGCCCGGTGGCACTGGTGCTGGGCGCCGAGGGCGAAGGCATGCGCGCGCTCACGGCCAAAACCTGCGACGAACTGGTCAGCATCCCGATGCGCGGCGCCGTGGAGAGCCTGAACGTGTCGGTGGCCAGCGGCGTTTGCCTGTATGAGGCGCTGCGCCAACGTTTGCCAAACCAAGCCGAGCTTGCCGCGCGAGCCAGGTAAAAGACTAGTATTCCGTTTCACCAAAACGCTTACATGGAATCGTGTCTTTTCCATCCTGGCGTTGTTGCTCGTCGTTGCCATAGCTACGGCTATGTCGCCTCCTCGCGCCTAGCCAGCCTGAAAAATTCATCGATTTCATTTTGCAAGCTTTTTGATGAAACGAACTACTGGAACGGTATCGTCAGGGAGTCAGGTTGCCCGACTTGGGTGGTGTTGTGTGACCGGGTTCCGCTCATGCAAAAGTGGCAGCGCTGTGCAAGGGTAGGCCGGCCTGGTCCTTGGCTGCCAGCAACGGTGGCATGGAGACTGGCCATTTGATACTCAGCGCCGGATCGTTCCAGAGCAGGCAGCGCTCGTGTTCGGGGTACCAGTAGTCGGTGGTCTTGTACAAAAATTCGGCGCTGTCGCTGGTCACCAGAAAGCCGTGCGCAAAACCCGGCGGAATCCAGAGCTGGCGCTTGTTCTCAGCCGACAACACCACGCCCTCCCATTGGCCGAAATGGGGTGAGCTGCGGCGCATGTCAACTGCCACGTCAAACACCTCACCCTGCGTGACGCGCACCAACTTGCCCTGCGGATGCGCGATCTGGTAGTGCAGGCCGCGCAGCACGCCCTGGGCCGACTTGCTGTGGTTGTCCTGCACAAAGGGCACGTCCAGCCCGGTGCAATGGGCAAAGTCGCGCGCGTTGAAGCTCTCGAAAAAGAAACCGCGCGCATCGCCAAAAACCTTGGGTTCGAGGATCAGCACGCCAGGCAGGGCGGTGGGGGTGACGGTGTAGGGCATGATTTATGAGTTTAAGGGTGCCTGACTTGCCACACTTCGCTTTTCATGAACCGTCCTGTCATTGCGACAGTAACCGTCATTGCGAACGCAGTGAAGCAATCCATGACTTCCAACAGCATGGACTGCCGCGCTACGCTTTCCATG
>NZ_JACUUE010000015.1 GCF_014859475.1 Rhodoferax sp. | reverse complement strand
TCAAGGTCCGTGTGCGGTATCGGGCCGGGTACGGATGGCTCGCGATGACGAAGTCGCTGTTCAAGGTCCGTGTGCGGTATCGGGCCGGATTCGGGGAGCTGGCCATGATGAGTCAGCGCAGGGTAAGCCTGGCCGCCAGCGCACACCCCTGATCAGCCTTTGGCATCCCTTGCAGCAAAGCGCTTTCAGGCGCTTGCTGGCGGTGTTCATGGTCAACGGCATTGCCAGTGCGATTCCCGCAACGCTGGTGCTGTTTTTTGTGCAAGACCGCCTGCAAGGCTCCGAAGCGCTGCAGTCGGCGGCGCTGGGCTTGTATTTTGTGTGTGCCGCCGCGTCAATGCCGCTCTGGCTGCGCGCGGTGGCGCGCCTTGGTCTGGCGCGCAGCTGGGCCTTGGGCATGGGGCTGTCGGTGCTGGTGTTTTTGTGGGCCAGCCAGCTCGGTGCCGGCGACGGCGCGCTGTTTTTGATCGTTTGCGCCCTGTCGGGTGCGGCGCTTGGCAGCGACCTGGCCCTGCCCGGCGCCATGCTGGCGGGCTTGATTGACGACGCAGGTGACCGCGGCCGCGCTGATGGTGCTTATTTTGGCTGGTGGAACTTTGCCACCAAGCTCAACCTGGCACTGGCCGCCGGCCTGGCGCTGCCGCTGCTGGGCTGGCTCGGCTACGTCCCTGGCGCGCGAGACGCGCAGGCCCTGCAGGTGCTCACCGTGGCCTATTGCCTGCTGCCCTGCGCACTTAAAACCGGCGCTGCGGCGTTGCTCTATTTTTCTTTTATCCAACCTGCGGCCCGGCCGCTTACACCATGAAACGACGTTTATTGATCTTGACTGCGGCGCTCGCATCGGCGCTGGCCCTGAGCGGCTGCAGTACGCCCAAAATCACCGATTACGCCGCGCAAAAACCGGTGCTGGAGCTGCGCGACTACTTCAACGGCACGCTCGATGCCTATGGCATTTTTACCGATCGCTCGGGCCAGGTGGTCAAGCGCTTTACCGTGGTGATGGAATGCAGCTGGCAGGGCGACCAGGGTGTGCTCGATGAGCTTTTCAGCTACTCTGACGGCACCACACAACGCCGTGTCTGGCGTCTGCAAAGCCACGCCGACGGCCGCTTTACCGGCCAGGCCGACGATGTGGTGGGCACCGCACAAGGCCAGCAAAGCGGCAACGCTTTTCACTGGACCTATACGCTGGCGCTGCCGGTGGACGGCCGCATCATCGAGGTCCAGTTCGACGACTGGATGTACCTGATGAGCGACAAGGTAATGCTCAACAAAGCCGCCATGCGCAAGTGGGGTGTGGGCCTGGGCGAAGTTACGTTGACATTTGTGAAACGCTAGGCACGGCACCTCATGGCACTGAACGCCCGCATGAACGACTGGTCGGACCGGCGGGTCTGGCTGGTTGGCGCTTCCAGCGGCATCGGTCGCGCCACGGCCCACGCCTTGCACGCGCGGGGCGCACACGTCATCGTGTCGGCGCGTGGCGCGCCAGCGCTGCAAGACTTTGTCAACCAGCACCCCGGCGCGCAGGCCGTGCCGCTGGACGTGACCGACGCGACTGCGGTCAAAAGCGCGGCGCAGGCGCTTTTGATGCACGGCCCGCTCGACCTCGTGGTCTATTGCGCTGGCCATTACCGCGCCATGACCGCCGACCGGTTGCACCTGCCCGATCTGCTGCGCCACAACCAGGTGAATTACCTCGGTGCCCTGCATCTGCTCGACGCCGTGCTGCCCGCGCTGCTGGCGCAAGCCACAGACCGGCGTGGCCACATCAGCCTGATGGCCAGTGTGGCCGGTTACCGGGGTTTGCCCAACAGCCTGGCTTACGGGCCGACCAAGGCCGCGCTCATCAACCTGGCCGAGACGCTGTACCTCGACCTGTGCGGCCAGGGGGTGGGCGTCTCGCTGATCAACCCGGGTTTTGTCGAGACGCCCTTGACAGCGCAAAACGACTTCAAAATGCCCGCCCTCATCAGCCCTGCCCAAGCCGCCCAGGCTATTCTCAACGGCTGGGCACGCGGCCAGTTTGAGATTCATTTTCCCAAGCGCTTTACCTTCTGGCTCAAGGTGCTGCGCTGCCTGCCCTACACCGTCTATTTCGCCCTGACCCGGCGCCTGAAGTCCAGTTGAGGCCACCATGAAACATGTTGTTGACACTATCGTCAAAACCTTCGAGACGCTCGACCCCAAGCACATCGAGACACTTGAAGCGCTTTACGCCCCCAACGCCCGTTTCAAGGATCCGTTCAACGACGTGCGCGGCTGGCCCGCCATTGCCGCTATTTTTCGCCACATGGACGTGAGCCTGGTGCGCCCGCGTTTTGTCATCACCGGGCGCATCGTCGATGGCCCACAGTGTTTTCTGACCTGGGAATTCCACTTTGCCTTCAAGCGGTTTGCGCCGGGCCAGCCGCAGTGCATTCTGGGTGGCTCGCACCTGGTGCTCGACGAGGCAGGTCGCATCACGCTGCACCGCGACTATTGGGACGCGGCTGAAGAGCTGTATGAGAAGCTGCCGTTCATTGGCGGGCTGATGCGCTGGCTGAAACGCCGTGCCAACAGCTGAACACCTGCAGCCTGTCTCAAAAACGCCGAAAACCTGTTACCAAAAGAGCATCATTGGCAAGCACTTGTAAGCAATGTCACGCCCCCGGCATGGTCGTTACGTTTGACCTCAAATTGCCGAAAAGCCAAGGTATCTTCCGGTCATGCCAATGCAAAGCGGGTTTTGTTTATCAGACCCATTTGGATTTAAACCGTACTTTTTGGAGTCTTCTCATGAACAAACATTTCTCCCTGATCGCCCTGACTTCTGTGCTCGTCGCCGGTAACGCGCTGGCTCAAAATGCCGCCACCGAGACCGCCGCTCAGACCCGTGTGGTCCAGGTGGCCGTGCACAACCCGGTGGCCCCCACCATGACGCATGAAGTCGCCACGCTGATCAAGTTCAGCCATCAGGCTCAGGCGCAATACCGCCGCAGCGGCAGCCCGCAGGACCTGGCCCGGGTCAAGGCCATGCAAACCGAGCTGGCCAGCCGGGGTTTCGGTCGCGCCACCCAGGCTGCACCCGCCATGACCTCTGACACGCAATTGGCCGGCAACATGAGCCGTAACAGCCAGTTCGTGGCTAGCGCCGCAAAGTAAATTCTGTTGCCAGCGGCGCAATCTGTAGAGTGCATTTTTCCCGACGTCTCAGGCTACCCGCGCGGCAAGCTCATGCCCGCCGCGAGTTTTCTGGCGGGCGGCGAATTGCGCATTTGCCAGGCCATTCCTATGCAGGCCGTGACCGGTGAGTATTCGTACAACCCGGTGTTCCCTGACTCGGACCCCGACGTTCGTTTGCTGCCCGACTACGCCACCGTGTCGCTCGCGCCCTGGGCCTGCAACCGGTGGTGGTGCCCGAGATCGCGTTTCGGCGACAAGTTTGTCACCGGGTATTGCGCTGTGAAGGCGCTCGAGCTGGCCAGTTTTCAGAGTGAAATCAGCGCCTGGGAGCGGCGCTTTTTGCTGCCCCAGGTGTAAGCTGTTTCGGCAGCCGGGCCAGCCACCCGGGCCGAGCTGGCCAAACAGGTGGTGTGAGCCGTGCCGTTGCTCGCTGGAAAAGTAAAAACTGCTGCGCCTGCAAAGTGCGCAACACTTCAGCCATGGTCAATGTGTCAAGGCATACAATTTCTCTCTTTTGCAATTACAAATATCGGCCCGGTGGGGTCGGTTGATCATCAGCTGGAGACCCAATGACGCAAGCTGCCCCCGCTACCTCAGAAGACAAACGCGCCGAATTGCGCCGCGCCGCCCTCGAGTACCACGTGCTGCCGACACCCGGCAAGATATCGATTGCCCCCACCAAGCAGTTGATCAACCAGCATGACCTGGCGCTGGCGTATTCGCCCGGCGTTGCCATTCCCTGCGAAGAAATTGTCAAAGACCCTATCAATGCCTACAAGTACACCAGCCGGGGCAACCTGGTCGGCGTGGTGACCAATGGCACGGCGGTGCTGGGTTTGGGCGACATTGGGCCGCTGGCGGGCAAGCCGGTGATGGAAGGCAAAGCCGTGCTGTTCAAGAAATTCGCCGGCATCGACGTGTTCGACATCGAGATCGACGAAAAGCACGACCTCGACAAGCTGGTGGACATCATTGCCTCGCTGGAGCCAACCTTTGGCGGTATCAACCTCGAAGACATCAAGGCCCCCGACTGTTTTTACGTGGAGCGCAAGTTGCGCGAGCGCATGAAGATACCGGTGTTTCACGACGACCAGCATGGCACAGCGATCACGGTGGGTGCAGCCATCCTGAACGGCCTCAAGGTGGCCGGCAAGGAGCCCAAAGACGTGAAACTGGTCACCTCGGGCGCTGGTGCTGCGGCGCTGGCCTGCATTGGCTTGCTGGTCAAGCTGGGTGTTCCGCGCGAAAACGTCTGGGTGACTGACCTTGCCGGTGTCGTTTATGAAGGCCGGGTTGAGCTGATGGACGCCGACAAAGCCATTTATGCCCAAAAAACCGATGCCCGCAAGCTCGGCGAAGTCATCGACAACGCTGACGTCTTTCTGGGCTTGTCAGCCGGCGGTGTGCTCAAGCCCGACATGGTCCAGCGCATGGCCGCCAACCCGATCATTTTTGCGTTGGCCAACCCCACGCCCGAGATCACGCCCGAAGAAGTCAAGAGTGTGCGTGACGATGCCATCATTGGCACCGGGCGCTCGGACTACCCCAATCAGATCAACAACATTCTGTGCTTTCCGTACATCTTTCGCGGCGCACTCGACGCCGGTGCCTCGACCATCACGGTCGAGATGGAAATGGCCGCCGTGCACGCCATTGCCGAATTGGCGCAGGCCGAGCAAAGTGAAGTGGTGGCCGCAGCTTACGCCGGTGAGCCGCTGGCCTTTGGCCGTGAGTACCTGATTCCCAAGCCGTTTGACCCGCGCCTGATGATGAAGGTCGCGCCTGCCGTGGCGCAAGCTGCTTTTGACAGCGGCGTGGCGCAGCGCCCCATTGCCGACATGGCCGCCTACCGCGAAAAGCTGCAAAGCTTTGTCTATGCCTCGGGCACGGTGATGAAACCCATTTTCACGGCTGCCAAGAAAGCGCTCAAGAAGCGCGTGGCCTTTGCCGAGGGCGAAGAAGAACGCGTGTTGCGCGCCGCGCAAATCGTGGTCGATGAAAGTCTGGCCATGCCGACCCTGATCGGTCGCCCCAAGGTGATTGCCGAGCGCGTGCAGAAATTCGGCCTGCGCCTGAAAGAGGGGGTGGATTACGAAGTGGTCAATGTCGAGCATGACGAGCGCTACCGCGACTTCTGGCAAACTTACCACCGCATGACCGAGCGCAAGGGCATCACGGTGCAAGTCGCCAAAATCGAAATGCGCCGCCGCCTGACGCTGATCGGCAGCATGCTGTTGCACAAGGGCTATGTGGATGGTCTGATCTGTGGCACCTGGGGTTTGACCTCGGTGCACTTGCATTACCTTGACCAAGTGGTGGGGCGGCGTGCCGGCGTCAACACCTATGCCTGCATGAACGGCCTGATGCTCCCCGGGCGCCAGGTGTTTTTGGTCGATACCCACATCAATTACGACCCCACGGCCGAGCAACTGGCCGAAATCACCGTGATGGCGGCCGAAGAAATGAAGCGTTTTGGTATTCCACCCAAGGCCGCCTTGCTGTCCCATTCAAACTTTGGCAGCAGCGACCAGCCCAGCGCGGTCAAGATGCGCGACACGCTGGCGCTGCTGCGCGCGCAGGCACCGTGGCTGGAGGTGGACGGCGAAATGCATGGCGATCTGGCACTCGATGGCATCTCACGCGACAAGTTGATGCCCAACAGTACCCTGCAGGGCGATGCCAATTTGCTGGTTCTGCCCAATATCGATGCTGCCAATATTGCCTATAACCTGCTTAAAACGGCAGCAGGCGGCAATATTGCCGTGGGGCCAGTGCTGCTGGGCGCGGCCAAACCAGTGCATATTTTGACGGCCAGCACCACGGTGCGGCGCATTGTCAACCTGACCGCCTTGACGGTCGCCGATGCCAACGCGATCCGCTAAGCGCGCCTCTCTTGCCGGTTCAAAAGGGTTGGACGCGGCCTGCGTCTAATCCTTTTTTTTATGGTTTGAATTGCCCATGATTTGGGCAGTGGCTTGCAATTTTTTGCCAAATCACCGACACTATCGCTCTTGAATGTTCGGGTTTACCCGAATTTTTTATTGGAAATTGAAGCAATGTCGTGGGTGACCCGTTTTAAGTTGGTCTTGACTGGCCTGATGCTGACGGTGGCGCTGTTTGCTGGCTGGGTTCAGTCCAAGGCGTCTGCGCCAGCAACTGATCAAAGCACGATCAGCCTGGCCGAGTTGCCGGGTCCCGGTGCAGAAATTTACGCACGGATCCATCAGGGTGGGCCGTTCGCCAGTGAAAAAGATGGTTCCGTTTTTGGTAACCGGGAGCGCTTGCTGCCCGCTCAAAAACGGGGTTTTTATCGCGAATACACCGTGCCAACGCCTGGTCTTGGTCATCGCGGTATCAAGCGAATCGTGTGTGGCGGCCAGAAAAGCAGGCCAGACGTTTGTTATTACACCGACGACCACTATGCCAGTTTTCGGCGGATTGCGCCCTGAATTTGAAATGTTAGTTTTTATTTTGTGAAAAGAGAATCAAAGATGTCACTCAGTCAAACCATTGCTGAACCCCAATTAAAAACCGTTTCCGAGACGATTTTGAAAGGTGTGCGCCCCAACATCGTTCAGTCGATCCGGGCTTTTCGGGTGCAAGACTTGCAGGAGGCGGCGCAGGCCATGGGCCACCACTTTTTGTATGCCAATATTGCCAACGCGCAAAGCAAGCAGGACGTGCTCGACTTGATCGGCCAGCAGTTCATGCTGACGGTGGCGGTTGGTAAAAACTTTGATTCGCTCTACGACAGCATGACCGACCCGGTGCACAAGTCGGGCCCGCAGCCTGGCTTTATCGTGGTGCTGGAGCATATTCCCGCGAACACCAAGTTTGACAAGGAAGCGCGCGAACAGCTGCTCGATATTTTCCGCGATACCGCCGATTATTGGGGTGACCGCAAGATCCCGTTCCGCTGTTTTTATTCTTTTTCAGTGGCGCGCTCGGCACAGACCAGCAAAGGTGATCACGCCCAGCTGGCCAGCAACCCGCCGACCACGGGCATCGAGTTGCTCACCGAAAGCGGCGAAAAAATGCCGACTGACAAATTGCTCGACATCTCGCCGCAAGCCTTGCGCATGAGCAGCCCGTTCAACGCGGGTTACTGGACCACCGCTTGATGTGATACCTGCTGGCTGGCTGGCTTGAGCGCCAGCGCCAGCTGCAGGTATTCATCCACCGGCACCTCTTCGGCGCGCCGCTGCACATTAAATTCCCCGGCAAAATTCTGCGCCTGCAACCAGGCCCCGAGCGTGTGACGCAGCAGTTTGCGTCGCTGGCTGAAGGCCACCTGTACCAACTCGCTCAAAACACGCTCATCGAGCAGGGCAGCGTCCGGGCGCGGCACCATGCGCACCACGGCGCTGTCCACGCGCGGCGGTGGGTCAAAACTTTCTGGCGGCACGGCCAGCACGTTTTCCATGACGTAGCGCCACTGCAGCATCACGCTCAGGCGGCCATAGGCAGCAGTTGACGGCCGGGCTACCATGCGGTCGATCACTTCTTTTTGCAGCATGAAGTGCTGGTCTTCGATCAGATCGACAAACTGCAGCAAGTGAAACAGGATCGGCGTGGAAATGTTGTAGGGCAGGTTGCCGACCACTCTCAGCCGGGTGGCCGCCATGGACTGGGCCAATTGGGCAAAGTCCACCTTCAGCACATCGGACTCGATCACCTGCAGCTGGGCGTGACTGCGCAGGCGCTGCGCCAGATCGCGGTCGAGTTCAACCACCGTCAAGTGGCCCAGGCGCTCCACCAGAGGCTGGGTCAGTGCCGCCAGGCCGGGACCGATTTCGATCATGGCCTGACCTGGCTGCGGATCGATGGCTTCGACAATGGCCTCGATGATGCCGCCATCGGCCAGGAAATGCTGGCCGAAACGCTTGCGCGGGATATGCTTGCCGTGTTTCAAGGGGCGACTGTCAGAGTGGCGTTTCGCGCAATTCGACGTAGGCGCGCCCGCGCTGCTCCTGCATCCAGGTGCGCAGTGTTTCATCGAATTTTTTCTCGCGCAACAGCGCGCGCACCGCTTCGCGCTGCTCGGCCTGGCTCAGGCTGACCTGGCGCCGGTCCAGCAACTGGATCAGGTGCATGCCAAAGCGTGACAGCAACGGCTCACTGACCTCACCCGGCGCCAGCCGGTTCATCACATCTTCAAACTCCGGCACAAACATGCCCGGGTTGGCCCAGCCCAGATCGCCGCCTTGCGCTGCGCTGCCATCCTGGGAGTATTCGCGCGCCAGCGCGGCAAAATCGGCGCGCCCGCTTTGCAGCTGCCCTTTGAGCTCCAGCAAACGCGCGCGGGCCTGGGCCTCACTCTGTTGTGCTGAGGGCAGCAGCAGGATGTGGCGCGCATGGCTTTGCGTCACGGCCATGGCGGGCAAACCCGCACTGGCTTTCTCAACGACCTTCAAAACATGGAAACCTGCCGGCGAGCGCACCACATCCGAGACGGCACCTTGCGGCAGATCACGCGTTGCCTCTACAAACAGGGCTGGGTAGCGGTCGGCGCTGCGCAGACCCAGTTGACCGCCTTTGGACTGCGCCGAAGGCTCGGACAACTCGCGTACCAACAGCGCAAAGTCTTCGCCGGCGCGCGCGCGCTCCTGGGCCTTGCGCGCCTGCGCCTGCAGGCTTTGCACCTGATCGGCCGTGGCGTTTTCAGGCACAGCGATCAAAATGTGAGCCAGATTGATGTTCATCTGACTCACATTCTGTGCGCTCTGCTGCTCTTGCAAATAGGCATCGATGTCAAGCTCCGAGACGCGCACCCGTGGCGTGAGTTCACGTTCGCGCAGACGTTGCAACATGATTTGGTCGCGCAACTGGGCCCGGAACTGGCTCGCGCTCAGGCCATCAGCCTCCACCCTGCGCCGCAGCGTGGCCAGATCGAGCTGGTTTTGTGCCGCAATGGCTTGTTCAGACTGGTCAATGGCCGACTCTTCCACCCGAATACCGATTTCGCGCGCCAGTTGGAGCTGGATTTTCTGGTTGATCAGGCGTTCCAGCACTTCGCTTGAGAGGCGCTGGCGGTCGGGCAATGGACGCTGTTGCACAGCCAGTTGCTGCAGGATGCGTTGCACTTCTCGCTGTATTTCCGTGTTGGTGATCGGCTCCGAGTTGACCACCGCCACAATAAAGTCGGCGGTGGCCGGCTCGTTGGCGGCGGCGGCGGCGGCCGCATCGGGCGGCAGGCGCAAGCCCTGGGCCTGCGCTGGCAAGCCAAGCACAGCAGCCAGGATGGCGACAGACAAAAAGTTATTGCGAACATTCATGATGGTTCAATCGTAATTGCTGAAACGGCTGGGCATGGCAGCGGGCACACGCAGTGGCTGGTAGCTGGGAATATTCTCTTTGAGCGACTTGAGCGGATCCACCCCCAGCTTGGAGAAACCCACAAATTCCAACTGGAACATGATGCTCTGGGTTGCGCTGGTGCTGCTGGTTTGCAGTCGCTCGAGCACAATGCGCCCCAACCAGCAACCTGCATCGTACTCAAACCCCAGTATCCCGTTGACCAGTTGTTTTTCATTGAGGCTGTAATTGAGTCGCCCGACACTGTACCAGCGACCTTCACCCTGCCCCTGGCCCGGAGACAGATTCTGGCCGCGATCACCCCACAAGTCATTGACTGGCCACTGCCAGCGAAGGTCAAGCTGTTCGCTGGATTCCCGCTGAAAACGGTAGGCCGCTGAGACGGTGCGGTAGCTGCCAGGGCTGTAACGCGCTCCCAGCGTCGAGCGCACCGACTGGTTGGTCGAGGGGTTGAACTGCACCGTGCCGTCAAAACCCCAGCGCGGGTCCCAGTTGACGGCGCCGGAGAACAACATGTCACTGAATCCTTCCGCCAAAGGCGGATCGATCGGTCGCAGGGTGACCTTTTGATCGCGGAACAGCATGCGCTGGGCCACGCCGACACGGGCCGCCTCGGCGCCGGTGGCGGGGTCCAGAAAACGCGAGGTCACGCCCAGTGTGAGCAAATTGCTGTCAGAGATGCGGTCGTTACCGACGAAAGCGTTGTCGGCAAAGATAGTGGATAAATTGAAGTCGTTGGCGCCCGAGTCGTAGTTAGGCAGAAAGCTTTGGTCGCGATAGGGCGTGAAGACATAAAAGGCCCGCGGCTCCAAGGTCTGGCGCAGGTTGCGGCCGAACAAGCGGGTGTCGCGCTCAAACACCAGGCCGCTGTCGAGGCTGAAGGTTGGCAGCAGCCGGTTGGCCGATGTGTTCCCGTTCGTTAGTGGCATCTCGAACTGGTATTGTGTGGCGTGCAACTGCAATTTGGGTGTCAGGTAGCCGGCCGCATTTTTCATCGGGTAACTGGCCTGCATCACGCCAAAAGCGCGCTGGCCATTGGCTTGGTTGGTGCGGCTGGTGTCGGATTGGAAACGGGTGTAGTCGG
The DNA here is from genome assembly GCF_014859475.1 of Rhodoferax sp. Classification (GTDB taxonomy): domain Bacteria; phylum Pseudomonadota; class Gammaproteobacteria; order Burkholderiales; family Burkholderiaceae_C; genus Rhodoferax. The sequence continues at coordinate 18,308 of NZ_JACUUE010000015.1, read as the reverse complement.
CATTGAACGCGTAGTTGAAACCCGCCAGATTGTTGCGGGCGTAGCTGGTGCTGAGCTGCGGCAGTCGGTCGTAGGGCGGCACGATGGGTGCTGTGTCGTCTTGCAGGGTTTGCCACTTGAGTGTGCGCACCGAGTTGCTCCAGGCGCCGTTGCCCCACGACAGGGTGGCATCGTTGGCCAGCAGGCGCTGCGTGAGCGAGTCGTCGGTGCTGGAGAAATCGCGCCAGTAATTGTCGTCGCTGACCCGGTTCAGGCTCAGGCTCAAGGCCGCGCCGTTGTTGGTCCAGCCACTGTCGATGCGCCCCTGGTGGTTCAGTTTGGCCGCCCAGCGGTTGGCATCGCGTAACTGGTCAGCGGGCATCCAGTCAAACCGGGCAGTGCCTGAAAAACTTCTTTCAAGGTAGCGGAATTCGGTGCCCAGATTCACCCCGCGCTTGCTCATCAGCGTGGGCGTGAGGGTGGCATCAAAGTTGGGCGCAATATTCCAGTAGTAGGGCACCGACACTTCAGAGCCGTTCACGGTGTCGAGCCCGATGCTGGGCGGCATCACGCCCGATTTGCGCTGGTCGCTCAGCGGAAAACTGATGTAGGGCACCGGCAACAGCGGCACGCCCTTGAAGCTTAGCAAGGCGCCCGTGGCGGTGCCCACATCTTCTTCCTGGTCGAGGTTGATGGTGCTGGCCTTCAAAATCCAGTCAGGCATCCAGCTCGGGCCGGGTAATCGGGGGCAGGTGGTAAAGGTGGCGTTGTGGATCACCGCCCGCTGCGCGTCCAGAAAATCAACCCGGTCGGCCTGGCCATGGGCCTTGTTGAGCAAAAAATGGTAGCTGGGCTGATCGAAGAAGCCGGCAAAGGTATCCATCCGCAGTTCCAGCAACGGGCCTTCATACACGTTGCCCGCCCGGTTGATCAGCACGTTGCCACGGGCTATGGCCAGCTCCGTGGTCTGGTCATATTCCAGGCGGTCTGCCTTGATCACGGTATCGCCGCGGCGCAAAACGGCCTTGCCTTCGAGCACCGTTTCCAGATCAGGGCGTCCGGTGATGCGCTCGGCAGCGACAAAACTGGGCAGGCGGGCGCGCGCTTCGGCGGAAATCTGCTCCTGCAAAACCGGACTCATTTTTAAATTCAGGGATTCATCAGGCGCCTGCTGGGCGGCCACCAGCGTTGCCTGCAGCAGCGCGGCCAGCACACTGAGACGCAGCGGGCCCACGTGACCACGCGGCCTTGACGCAGACGCATCGAGCATCAAAAAACGCATTGGGACGGCGCGCATGAAATGAAAGGCGTAACGGGCATGAAGTGGGCGCGGTGGATCGGTGGTCAAATTTGTAGAATGGATTATCCATGAGCCACGACATTCCCCCCCAAACCCCCGTCAACCCAGCCATCGCCTGGAGCGACGCCGTCCGCGCTGATCAATTCACCCGCTGGCTGACAGGCATCGCCGCAAAACACGGCTTGCAGATTGAGAGCCTGCGCCTGGCCTCGGCCGACGCCAGTTTCCGGCGTTATTTCCGCATCGACGCCCAGGACGGCAGTCGCATCATCATGGACGCGCCGCCGGACAAGGAAAACAGCGCGCCCTTCGTCAAGGTGGCCGCCCTGATGCATGCCGCCGGTGTGTGCGCGCCGCAGGTGCTGGCCTGGGACGAGCCGCTGGGCTTCATGCTGCTGACCGATCTGGGCGCGCAGACCATGATGCAGGTCATCAACCGCGATGACCCCCAAGCCAATTTGCCGCTGTATCTGCAGGCGGTGGACGCGCTCATTGCCTGGCAACTGAGCTCCCAAGCCGGCGTGCTGCCGCCCTATGACGAAGCGCTGCTGCGCCGCGAGCTGGAATTGTTTCCTGATTGGTACATCAGCCAGCACAAGGGCGTGGTCTTGGACGATGCCATGCGCCAGACGCTCGACCAGAGTTTTGAGGAGATCATCCGCCAGAACCTGCGCTGGCCCAGCGTTTTTGTGCACCGCGACTTCATGCCGCGTAACCTGATGGCAGGGAAAACGGCCGCTGACCCTTTGGGCGTGCTCGACTTCCAGGACGCCGTGCACGGCCCAATCACCTACGACATTGCCAGCCTGATGCGCGACGCCTTCCTGAGCTGGGACGAAGATTTTTGCCTGGATGTCACCATTCGTTACTGGGAAAAAGCGCGCAAGGCCGGCCTGCCGGTGGGCGATGACTTCGGCGAGTTCTACCGCGGTGTGGAGTGGATGGGCCTGCAGCGCCACCTCAAGGTGGCTGGCATCTTTGCCCGCCTCACGTTGCGCGACGGCAAGCCCCAGTACCTGGCCGACACGCCGCGCTTCATCACCTACATTCGCGCCACCTGCGCGCGCTACCGCGAGCTCAAAGCGCTGTTGCGGCTGGTGGAGAAGGTGGAAGGCATCGAGATGCCCAATGTGTTTGGGTTTGGGCGGCAATAAGCGCAAAGCCATGCCGGATGACGATGTGCGTCGGATTTTGGCCGGCCAGTCAGGCTCGCCCGACCAATGGCAAATCGCGGGCCAAAATTTGCTGCGCCCATTGCGGCAGGCGCTGCATCAGCTCTTTTGTCCAAGCTCCCTTGCAGATTGCCACCGCAGTGTGTGTTCCCGGTGTAACGTCTTGCGAGTCGTACAAAACGGCGGCGTCGGCCAGTCGCACCGCTTGGGTCAGGTTGGCCAGCGTGCGCGGGTAGCGCGCCAATATGCGCTCCACAGGCACCGGGTGCCCGCCCTCCGCCACGCGCTGTGCTACCCGCGCCAGCAGGTGTGCAGGCTGGTCCAGCGCCACCACCAACAGCATGACGAAAAAGCCTTGCGCCTGGGCTTCTTCAATCAGGGCCAGTTTGGATGTGTGCGAGAACACGGTTTCACTCACAAAAGATTGGCCCGCTTCAAGCAATGCCGCCCGGCGGGCATTTGCCCAAAGGCGTGCTTGTTCTGAGCGGACCTGTGGTTGGGCAATGTGCTGCAGGTGCTCGGCTTCATACAAATCCGCGTTCACAAACTCGGCTGCGTCAGGAATGGCGCCTGTCAGCACCAGCGCTTTGTACAAAGTGGACTTGCCAGCGCCGTTGGGCCCGGCCAGCAGGTAGAAGACGGGTTTATTCGGCGGCTGGCCTTGCGTGACGGGTTTGGTTTGCGCCATGTCAGGTGGCCACGCCCACGGCTTTGCTACGGTTGGTGGCCACCACTTCGCGCACTCGCTGCGCCAGGCTGCCGTCGGCCTCTGGGGCCAGGAATTGGGCGAGCAGTGCGTCTGCCTGTGCTGGGTTATTCACTGCATCTGGACGGGCACGGCGTGCAGCGGTCTCATAGTTGGCTATGGCTGTTTGGGCTTCTTGGGCGGTAAGTCCGCTGTGTTCCACAATGCGGCCCAGCGTGGCCCAGTATTCCACCTGGCCCGCGACAGAGCGGCGCATGAGTTGCGCAGCCATTCGGGCTTGCGCCACCAACGTGGCGGGGAGTTTGACGGATGCAAATGCAGCGCTGGATTGGGACATGGTATTCTCCTTTATGGCGCATTTTGCGCCATTTTGGATGTGTTTGGCAATACTGTGTCCGCTTTGGGCTGGGTGGGTTAAGGCGCTATTATCCAGCCCCTCATGCCCCGTTTTTACTGCCCCACTCCCCTGACCCCCGGCGATCTGCTGGACTTGCCCGCCAGCGCCGCGCGCCATGTGCAGGTGCTGCGCCTGCAGCCTGGTGATGTGATCACCTTGTTTAACGGCGGGCCGGATGTGCCCGGTTCAGGCGGCGAATATGAAGCCACCGTCACGCAGATGGGCCGCAGCCATGTGCAGGTGCAGGTGGGCGCGCACACCGCGGTGGAGCGCGAAGCCGCCCTGCAGGTGCACCTGGCGGTCGGCATGCCGGCCAACGAGCGCATGGACTGGCTGGTGGAAAAAGCCTCTGAGCTGGGCGTGGCCAGCATCCAGCCGCTGATGACTGAGCGCAGCGTGTTGCGCTTGACCGGCGAGCGCGCCGACAAGAAACAGGCACATTGGCAAAGCGTGGCGGTGGCGGCCTGCGAGCAGTGCGGTGGTAACCGGGTGCCCCGCGTGCATGCGGTGATGACACTGGCGCAGTGGCTCAAGGCGCAGAACCCGCAGGATGCGGCGCAGCCACAGCGCCTGCTGCTGACCTTGCGAGTCGAGTCGGTGGGGCTGCGCGAAGCTGCCCATCACACAGCGTCGGCCATCACGTTTTTGTCAGGCCCCGAAGGCGGCTTGAGCTCGGCGGAGGAAGACGCGGCGCTGGCCCAGGGCTTTGCCCCGATCACGCTGGGGCCGCGCGTGCTGCGCGCAGAAACCGCGGCCATTGCGGCATTGGCTGCCTTGCTGATCTGAGTTTCAAGGCCCTGTAGGATCAACTGCAGTCGACCCGGCGCACTGAAGTCCGCCCCACAATCGGCGTACGTCAGCGCGACAGCGTGTACACCGAGGTGCCGGCCAGCAAGTTGGGCAGCAGGCGCACCACTTTGCCGTTTTGCAGGCCAAAGCTGTCTTGCACCAGCAGCCGGTTGCGGCTGGCCAGCACGCCCAGGTCGGCGTGCGTGCCGACGCGGATGTTGGGCGTGTCAAACCACTGGTAGGGCAGGCGCTTGGTCACCGGCATGCGCCCGGTGAGCACGCTCAGGCGGTTCGGCCAGTGGGCAAAATTGGGGAAGGCCACAATGCCCAGGCGGCCCACACGCACCGTTTCGAGCAACATCACTTCGGCGTTGCGCAGGTGTTGCAGGGTGTCAACTTGCAGCACCACGTCAAAGCTGGCGTCCTCGAAGGTGGACAAGCCTTCGTCAAGGTTGAGCTGGATCACGTTGACACCACGCTTGACGCAGGCCTGCACATTGGCGTCGTCGATCTCAATGCCGTAACCGCTGCAACCGCGCGCTGCAATCAAATGCGCCAGCATGGCGCCGTTGCCGCAGCCCAGGTCAAGCACGCGCGAGCCTGGCGGCACCAGCTCGGCAATGGCCAGTTGGGTGGCGCTGACCTTGGCATTGGCGCTCATGCGGCCTCCCCGGACGGGTTGACCACGTTGTTGAAGTAGGAGCGGATAACGCCCATGTAGCGCGCGTCGTCGAGCAAAAAGGCGTCGTGCCCATGGGGGGCGTTGATCTCGGCGTAACTCACGTCGCGCTTGTTGTCGAGCAGCGCCTTGACGATTTCACGGCTGCGCTTGGGGGCAAAGCGCCAGTCGGTGGTAAAGCTCACCAGCAGGAACTTGGACGTGGCCCGCGCCAGCGCCAGGCTCAGGTTGCCATTAAAACGCCGTGCCGGGTCAAAGTAGTCGAGCGCGCGGGTGATCAGCAGGTAGGTGTTGGCGTCAAAGTATTCGGCAAACTTGTCGCCCTGGTAACGCAGGTAGCTCTCGATCTGGAACTCGGCCTCCAGCGTGCTGTAAAAGAAGTTACGGTCTTGTTCGCTTTGGCTGCTGGCAATCAGCTGGCGGCCAAACTTTTCGTTCATCACGTCGTCGCTGAGGTAGGTGATGTGGCCAATCATGCGGGCAATGCGCAGGCCGCGCTTGGGCACCGTGCCCTGCGCATAAAAATTGCCGCCATGAAAATCGGGGTCGGTCTGAATGGCGCGCCGGGCCACTTCGTTGAAGGCAATGTTTTCTGCCGTCAGGTTGGGTGCGCTGGCAATCACCACCGCGTGGCGCACGCGCTCCGGGTACTGCAGCGCCCAGCTCAGCGCCTGCATGCCGCCCAGGCTGCCGCCCATCACTGCGGCCAAAGTCTTGATGCCCAAGCCGTCGAGCAGCCGTGCTTGCGCGTTGACCCAGTCTTCGACCGTGACCACCGGAAAATCAGCGCCATAAACACGCCCGGTGTCGGGGTGGGTATGCATCGGGCCGGTGGAGCCAAAACACGAGCCGAGGTTGTTGACGCCAATGACAAAAAACTGCTCGGTATCGAGCGCCTTGCCCGGCCCGATCATGTTGTGCCACCAGCCCTCGGACTTGTCCTGGCCCGCATAAGTGCCGGCCACATGGTGCGAGGCGTTCAGCGCGTGGCACACCAGCACGGCATTGGATTTGTCGGCATTGAGCGTGCCGTAGGTCTCAAAGCTGAGCTCGTAGGCCCGAATCGAAGCGCCGCTTTGCAAAGGCAAGGCGGCGGCAAAATGCATGGACTGGGGCGTGACGTTCATAGGCTGTGGGAAGGGCTCGCTTTGAGTATAAGGTGCGCGCCACCCCGCAACGAAGCGCTACAGCAGGTTCAACCGGCGCGCGCCTTCGGTCAGTTCGGCGCGGAAATCCGGGTGCGCAATGGCGATCATTTCCTGGGCGCGCTGCCTGGCCGATTTGCCGCGCAACTGGGCCACGCCGAATTCGGTGACCACGTAATTGATGTCGTTTTTGCTGGTGGTGACATGGGCGCCTGGTGTCAGCGTGGGCACGATGCGCGTCAGGGTGTCGTTCTTGGCGGTGGCGGGCAGCACGATGAATGACTTGCCGCCCTGCGAGCGATTGGCGGCGCGCACAAAGTCCACCTGACCACCGCTGCCCGAATAGGGCATTGGCCCCAGGCTTTCCGAGCCGCACTGGCCCAGCAAGTCTATCTGCAGCGTGGCATTGATCGACACCAGCTTGTCGTTTTGTCCGGCCAGGTACGGGTCGTTGGTGAAGTCGGCCGGGTGCATCTCCAGCATCGGGTTGCGCTCCATGAACTGGTACAGTTTTTTGGAGCCCAGCGCGAAGGTGGCCACCATCTTGCCGGGCAGGTAGTTCTTTTTGCGGTTGGTGATGGCGCCGCTTTCGATCAGCGTCAGAATGCCGTCGCCGATCATCTCGGTGTGGATGCCCAGGTCGTGCTTGCCCGCCAATTGCATCACCACCGCATCGGGAATGCCGCCATAACCAATCTGCAGGGTCGAGCCGTCGTCGATCATGTCGGCCACGTACTTGCCGATGGCCTGTTGCACCGGGCCGATTTTTGGCAAACCGACTTCCAGCACCGGCTCGCTGCTCTCCACCAAGGCGCTCACTTGCGAAACATGAACATGGCAGTTACCGTGAGTAAACGGCACGTTGGGGTTGACTTCGAGCACGATGGCGCGCGCCTTCGCCACCGCGGCCATGGTGTAGTCGGCCCCCAGGCTGAGCGAGAAAAAGCCCTTTTCATCCATCGGCGAGGCCATTGAAAAAACCACATCAGCCGGAATCTGGCCGCGCTGGATCATGACCGGGATGTCGGAAAAACTGCAGGGAATGAAATCGACAGAGCCTTGTTGCCCGCCTGCACGCGACGCGCTACCAAAGAAGAAAGCCACGTGGCGCACATGGTCTGCGGTGTCGGGGTCGAAGTAATCAAACTTGCGCACCGCCAGAATCTGCGCCACCTTGATGTCGTGGAAGCGGTGCCGCTGCGCCGATAGGGCCGTCAGCAGTGTGGGCGGCTCGCCAACCCCGGTGGGTACAACAATGAAGTCACCGTTGCGCAATTGATCGATGGCGTTTTCAGCAGTGACGCGTTTGCTTTGGTATTGGGTTTGGAATGACATGTTTGCTCTCGGGTTAACTGCGCATCAGCGCCTCGATCTCGCTCACGCCCACCGGCACGGAGCGGGTCAGCAGCGCGCAGCCATTGTCCGTGACGATGGCGTCGTCTTCGATGCGGATGCCGATGTGGTGGAAGTGCTCGGGTACACCGTCGGCCGGGCGCACGTAGATGCCGGGCTCGATGGTGAGCGCCATGCCGGCTCGCAAAATGCGCGCCGGGCGGTCTTTGATGGTGCCGCCAGTGAGCGCATCCTGGCGCGTGCTCACCTGGCCAATTTCACTGGGCTCGGTGTAGTCGCCGCAGTCGTGCACGTCCATGCCGATCCAGTGGCCGGTGCGGTGCATGTAAAACTGAAAGTAGGCACGCTTTTCAATCACGTCGTCCAGGCTGCCGACCTTGTTTTTGTCGAGCAAGCCCACATCAAGCATGCCTTGCGCCAGCACTTTGACGGCGGCGTCGTGCGGGTCGGTAAAGCGCGCACCGGCTTTGGTGGCGGCTATTGCCGCCTCTTGCGAGGCCAGCACCAGCTCATACAGCGTGCGCTGCGGGCCGGTAAAAACGCCATTGGCCGGGAAAGTGCGGGTGATGTCCGAGGCATAACCGTCGAGCTCGCAGGCGGCATCGATCAGCACCAGTTCGCCGCTTTGGACCAGACCGCGGTCGGCGCGGTAGTGCAGCACGCAGGCGTTGGCGCCAGCGGCCACGATGGAGCCGTAGGCGGGCGACTGCGCGCCATTGCGGCGAAACTCGTGCAGCAGTTCGGCTTCAAGGTGGTATTCGCGCACCTCCTGGCCGGCGCGCAGCATGTTGGCGCTGAGCTGCATGGCGCGGATGTGGGCGGCGCCGCTGATTTGGCCGGCGCGCAGCATGGTGGCTTGCTCATGGGCATCTTTGACCAAGCGCATCTCGTCGAGCAGGCCGCACAGGTCGTGCTGCGTTTTCGGGCACAGCGCCCCAAAACGCACGCGGGCGCGCAGGGCGCCCAGCCAGCCGTCGATACGCGTCTCCAGCCCTTTGTGGGTGGCAAACGGGAACCACACGGCATCGCGGCCGTCGATCAGGCCGGGCAACTGGGCATCGAGTTCGGTCTCGGAATAGGCCGCCTCCAGCCCCAACTGCGCAGGCGCGGCCGTGGGGCCGAGCCGGTAGCCGTCCCAGATTTCGCGCTCGGTGTCCTTGGGCTGGCAAAACAGCGTGCTGCGGCCATCACCCGTCACCACCAGCCAGGCCTTGGGTTCGGTAAAACCGGTCAGGTAATAAAAATAGCTGTCATGGCGGTACGGAAAATCGCTGTCGCGGTTGCGCTGCTGCTCGGCTGCGGTGGGGATGATGGCAATGCCGCCTGCGCCAATTTTTTGGGCAAGCTGGGCGCGGCGCTGGGCGTAAATGGCGTTGGTGTTCATGGCGATTTCTTGATGGGTGAGATTAGACATTGAGTTCGGCCAGCCTCTGCGGTGTGCCCACATCGGTCCAGGGGCCCTGATACAACTCGGCCGACACCCGGCCGTGGTCCATGGCGCGGCGCAACAGCGGTGCCAGCGGGGCCTTGAGGCCTTGCGGGTTGCCTGCAGCGATGTCGCACCAGGGCGGCTCGAACAGGGCGCGGCGGTACAGGCCGATGGTGGAAAAGGTGTGGCGCGGGCGCGGGTCGCCTTGGCTCAAATTCAGCGCCAGCGCCAGAGCGCCATCCGCTGCAACCTGCAGGCCAAAGTCGCCAGCCGGGTTGTGCGCCGGGTTGGGCACCAGCCACAAGTGGGCCAGCAGGTCGCTGGCAGCAAAACGATCGAGCGCAGCCTGACTGAATTCAAAGCCGGGCGTGAACACATCGGCCGCCAGCACCCAGAACACCTCGTCCAGCAGTGGCAGCGCGCGCACAATGCCGCCGGCGGTTTCCAGCGCGCCGCCAAAGTCGTGCCCTTCGTGCGAGTAGCGCAGGGCCAGGTCAAGTTGATCAGACGCAGTTTCAGGCCCAAATGGGTCGCCGAATTGCGCAACGATTTGCTCCCCCAGCCAATCGGTATTGACCACCACTTGTCGGCAGCCACTGCGCGCCAGTGCTTCCAGGTGCCACTGCATCAGCGGCTTGCCGTGCACCACCAGCAGCGGCTTGGGGCAGGCGTCGGTGAGCGGGCGCATGCGCTCGCCCCGGCCCGCAGCCAACAGCATGGCGCGGGCCGGGCTTGCAGGCGCCAAGGGGTTCATGAACCAGGGGGGCGCTGCGGCACCAGCAGCCCACGCTGCACGGCGGGCCGCGCCACAAACGCCGCCAGCGCCCGCGTCACATGGGCAAAGTCAGAGATGCCCACCAGATCGCTCGCGTGGTAGCGCTCGATCAGGTTGCGCACCCACGGAAATATGGCGATGTCGGCAATGGTGTAGTCATCACCCATGACCCAGGCACGGTGCTCCAGGCGCTGGTTCAGCACGCCCAGCAGGCGTCTGGACTCGGCTGCGTAGCGGTCGCGCGGGCGTTTGTCCTCGAAGTCCTTGCCGGCAAAAATCGTGAAGAAACCCAGCTGGCCAAACATGGGGCCAATGCCGCCCATCTGGAACATCAACCATTGAATGGTCTGGTAGCGCGCCGCTGCGTCAAGCGGCAGGAATTGCCCGGACTTTTCGGCCAGGTACAGCAAAATGGCACCCGACTCGAACAGCGCCAGTGGCTCACCACCAGGGCCGTTGGGGTCGAGGATGGCCGGAATCTTGTTGTTGGGAAAAGTGGCGATGAACTCTGGCGAGAGCTGGTCACGGGTCTCGAAACTGACCAGATGCGCCTCATAAGGCAGGCCGCATTCTTCCAGCATGATTGAGACCTTGACCCCGTTGGGCGTGGGCAGCGAGTAAAGCTGCAGCCGGTCCGGCTGCCGGGCAGGCCATTTGCGGGTGACGGCAAAGCGGGCGAGGTCGGGCATGTTGATTCCTTGGTGTGGTGCTGAATCTGTTCAACAAAGACTTGAGTTTAGGGCTTGTGCGCCACACAGCAGACGCGCTGGCGCAAGAAGCGGCGGCCGTGTCATCCTTGCCCTGCGCTTGAATTGGATACCCGATAGACTTTTCAGGATAGAGCAATTGAAAACCACGCACGGTTGTTTTGCACACCCAGGCTACCACCCACCGCGCAGCATCAAATGCACGCCACCACAACAGAGTCAAGGGCAAAACACACACAGGCAGGCTTCACGCTGATTGAGTTGGTTATGGTCAGCATGCCCCAGACGGCGCACAGCAGCGCCATGAGGGTGATGGCCTTGGCGTCGAGGCCGAGGCGCGTGTTCACGACGGCAAGTTCAGCGAGCGGGGTCCAGGTGACCCAGCAAAGACCATCCGGCGTGGGTATTGTTCTTGTCGTTCTCGTAGTCCCAGACCGCGGCGCAGCGTTCACACACGTAACGGGTGACGGTGACCAGGCCGCCCCGCCGCTCTTCTTTTCGGTTCTTGCCCTGCATCAGTTCGGCGTGGCCGGGGGCGCGACGCCAGTTGCGCTGGATGCCGGCGCAGGCATCGCACAGCGCCGGTGGATTCAATTCGATGGGAGGATTCTGGTGTTGGGTCATGGGGTCGATTGTCGCCCGCTCCTGCTGCAGTATCGCGACAAAAATACATTGAAAAATCAACATTTGAAGTTAAAAGTTCAATGATGATAAAGCGCCAAGCCGAAACAGTCGTCCGCCAAAAGTTGCAGCAAAACCCCGCGGTTGTGCTGCTGGGGCCGCGCCAGGTGGGTAAAACCACGCTTGCCAGGCAAATCGCCAGCGACTGGCCGGCCGACGCAGTGGGCAATTTTTGTTGCTGGGGTCGGCCGCGCTGGACTTGATGCGCCAAAGCAGCGAGACGCTGTCCGGGCGTGTGGCCTACCTCGATATTCCCCCGCTCAACACGGCCGAGCTCACCCCTGCCGGCATCGCAGACAACACGCACTGGTTACGCGGCGGTTTTCCCGACAGCCTGCTCAGCCCTGACGACCGCCAGAGCCTGGACTGGCGGCGTGATTTCATCCGCAGCTATCTGGAGCGTGATGTGCCCATGTTTGCTCCGCGCCTGCCTGCCGAGACCATCGGCCGCTTGTGGACCATGCTGGCGCACAACCAGGGCGGCGTGCTGAACCAGGCGCGCATTGCCAGCGCGCTGGGCGTGGCCAACCCGGCATTGCCATCGAGATCAAGCGCTCGTCGGCGCCCAGCCCCGAGCGCGGCTTTGCGGTGGCTTGTGACGACCTGCAAATTGCGCAGCGCTACGTGGTTTACCCCGGCACCGAGCGTTTTCCTTTGCGCCACGGTGCGCAGGCGATTGGCCTACCCGAGTTGGTGCTGCTGCAGGCGCAAGAGGCCCCGCAGGCGCAGGTGCGCCGCATCTTCCCGGTCCACCGGCTGCTGGTTTTTGGCCTGCAGGTAGTGGTCGGTGAACACATCCAGATAGGCGTCCAGCACCTCGGCCGCGTGTGGCTCGCCGGCCAGGGCCAGGCACAGGGCGCCGACCTCGGAGGTGCAAAAGTGGTCGGCGCGACTGGAGTGGCGCAGGCGGTAGTTGGAGATTTGCTCAGGGTGCAAACTTAGCACTGGAAACTGGTTCAGGTAGGGGCTTTTGCGAAACATCTTGCCGGCCTCGCTCCAGGTGGCGTCCAGCAACACAAACAGCGGGCGCTTGGCTTGCTGCCCATCGCTGGCAGCGTCGGGCAGCAGCGCGGTAACCAGCCGCTCGGGCGCCACAAACTCGCCGGGGAACACCACATAGGGCTGCCATTGCGGGTCGGCCAACAGCACCAGCAGGGCCGGGTCAACTGAAGTGCGAGCCCAGCCAAAGGCGAAGGTGTCCGCCACCACATCAGCAATCAGCCAGCCGGTGTTGCTGGGCTTGAGCGGCTCGATGTCGGCCATCAGCAGGCACATGCCGGCGCGCGTGGGCACGCTCGGGCGCAAGGCGCACAGGCAGTGGCTGTGCATCACCCGGCAGCCGGGGCAACGCTCGCTGGGGCCACCGCGGGCGCGAAACGGTTTGACGGCGCGCGCCAGGCGGGCCGTGCGCAAGCGGAAAACCGCGTGGGGGGTGTGGGTCATGGGTTCAGCGCCAGCGCGCTCGCGGCTATTTGGCAGGCCGGTACAAGGCGCACAGCTTGTTGCCGTCGGGGTCACGCAGGTAAGCCAGGTAGAGCTTGACCGCCCCGCCTTCGCGAAAGCCCGGTGGGTCTTCACAGGTGGTGCCGCCGTTGGCAACACCGGCGGCGTGGAAGGCATCCACTTGTTCGGCGGACGCTGCGTTGAACCCGATGGTGCTGCCATTGCCGTGGGTCGCGGGCTCGCCATTGACCGGCGTGGTGATGGCAAACGAGCCGCTGGGGCTGCGGTAGAAATAGCGGTTCTTGTTGGCCACCCCCGGGCCAATGCCAAGTGTGCCAAGCACCGCGTCGTAAAACTTCTTCGAAACCTCGAGGTCGTTGGTACCAAGCATCACATGACTGAACATAAATTTCTCCGTAGGGGCCCGGACACGGGCGAAATGGGAACGGGCGATGGTAATGGATGGCGGCGTTGGGCGCATGGCTTGCACGGCGATAACCTATGGGTCGTTGTTGGAGTGGGTTAAATGAAATTGCTGCTTTCGCAGTTTGAGATCAAGGCGGTGTCACTGGACTATGAGGCCTTCAAGTCGAGCATCCAGGACACCTTTGAATCCGGTCAGCCACCCGCCAGCTGGGACGAGTTTCTGGCCGTGTGAGCCGCACCGTGCATGACGCCCGGTTAGCCCACCGTGGCGCTGGGGCCGATCGACGGGCTGGTGGTGCCCAAAAATGCGCTGAACCGCGACGGTGTCTTCGTCGATTTTCATGGGTGTTGGGTGAGGTGGCTGGTTCAGCTGCGCATTCTCGCGCAACATGTACCCACATAACTTTGCCCCTTGATTCCATAATTTCCGGCCATTGAATCCATAATTTACGCACACATATTCCGCCTTTCACGGCTCACTCACCCACATTGGCCGACGCATTGGCATGACACGCACCACTTTCCCTCGCATCGTCCTGGCTACGCTCAATGCGCGCTACATCCATGCCTCGCTGGGCTTGCGCTACCTGCTGGCCAATCTCGACCGGCACAGCGGCGTGGGGTTGCGCGCGCAAGCGGAGTTGCGCGAGTGCACGATTTCACGACCGGCGCCCGAGGTGGTGGCGGACCTGCTGGCCACGCTGGGGCCGGCGCCATCGGCTGAAACACCTGGCGGCGTGCAGGTTGTGGGCTTTGGCGTGTACATCTGGAACGTGACGCAAACCACCGAGGTGATCCGTCTGCTCAAGGCCGCGCGGCCCGACCTGAAAATCGTGCTGGGCGGACCGGAGGTGAGCCATGAGACCGATCAGCAAGCCATCACGCACCTGGCTGACCATGTGATCACCGGCTGGGGCGATGTGAGTTTTGCCAAGCTGTGCCGCGCGCTGCTGGACGGCCCGCAGCCGCTCATGAAAATCATTCCCGGCGAGCAGCCGCCGCTGGCTGATATTGAGTTGCCCTACGGCGAATACAGCGATGCCGACCTGGCGCACCGCCTGCTCTACGTGGAGGGCTCGCGCGGTTGCCCGTTCAAGTGCGAGTTTTGCCTGAGCGCACTCGACAAGACCGCCTGGGGTTTTGAGCTGGACCGGGTGCTGGCGGCGCTGGATGTTTTGTACCAGCGCGGCGCGCGCACCTTCAAGTTTGTCGATCGGACCTTCAATTTGAAAATTGAGCACTCGGTGCGAGTTTTGCAATTTTTTCTGGATGTCATTGCGAGCGAGCCTACACGGGCGCCTGAACCGCACTCTGACCTTGCACCGGACCCCGTCACTGCGAGCCATCCGTACCCGGCCCGATACCGCACACGGACCTTGAACAGAGACTTCGTCACTGCGAGCGTAGCGCGGCAGTCCATGCAGTCCGGGGTCATGGATTGCGTCACTTCGTTCGCAATGACGGGGGTGTTCATGGAAAGCGTAGCGCGGCAGTCCATGCACCCTGAAAGTCATGGATTGCCGCGCTGCGCTCGCAATGACAGCCAAAACCTCTTTTTGCATTTTGAAGTCATCCCAGACCACCTGCCCGATCGTCTTCGGGCCATGCTGGCGCAGTTCCCGCCGGGTGTGCTGCAGCTCGAAGTCGGTGTGCAAACCTTCAACCTCGCGGTGCAGCAAACCATCTCAAGGCGACAGGACAACGACGCCACCGAGGCCAACCTGCGCTGGCTGCTGGCGCACACCCACGCGCACCTGCATATTGATTTAATCTTTGGCCTGCCGGGTGAAACGCTGCAAAGTTTTGCCGATGGCTTCGACCGGCTGCTGGCGATTGGCCCGCATGAGCTCCAGCTTGGCATTCTGAAGCGCCTGCGCGGCGCGCCGATTGCCCGCCACAGCGCAAGTCATGGCATGGTTTACGCAACTGAGCCACCCTACACCGTGCAGCGCACCGGTGTGGTTGATGCCGCTACGCTGCAGCGTTTTGGCCGCCTGGCACGCTACTGGGAGCTGCTGGCCAACTCGGGGCGTTTTGCGCGGACGCTGCCGCTGTTGCTGCACCCGCCACCGATCGATGGCAGCGTTGGAGCGACGCCGTTCTGGTGTTTCATGGCGTTCTCAGACTGGATGTGGCAGCGCCAGGGCAGCACGCACCGGCTGACGCCTGAAGCGCTGGTGGACGCCTTGTTTGACTACCTCAGCGCAAGCCAGTCGCCAGTCTTGGTGCGTCAGGCCTTGCTGGCAGACTACCTGGCCAGTGGCGCGCGGGCCAACCCCAAGGCGCTGCAAGGCTTGTTGCCGCGGCGGACTGCGTCACCGGCCAAGGCCGGTCGCACGCTGGCCACGCGCCAGGAACGCCACCGCGTGCCCACCCCGTTACCATTGCCGTCATGAAAAAGAACGCCCTGGCCGACCGCGCCGCCTGCCCCTGCGACAGCGGTCTGCCCTATGGCGAGTGTTGCGGCCCGTGGCACGCCGGGTTTATGCAAGGCGTGCACGCGCCCACGCCCGAGGTGCTGATGCGCTCGCGTTACAGCGCCTACGGGCTGGGCCTGCTTGACTACCTGCTGGCCACCTGGCACCCGTCCACGTCGCCCGGCGAACTGCAACTGCCGCCGCTCAAATGGCTGGGCCTGGAAGTGCGCCACGCCCTGGCCACGGGTGATGTGGGCGTGGTGGAGTTTGTGGCGCGTTACCGTGAAAACGGCCGCGGTGGGCGCATGCACGAAATCAGCCGCTTTGTGCGTGAAGACGGGCGCTGGCTGTACATTGACGGCGAGCAGCAGGCGCCGGATTGAGCGCGTCGTACACGGTGACGCAATCCATGACCCCCGACTGCATGGATCGCCACGCTTCGCTCGCGATGACGATTCAAGGTCCGTGTGCGGTATCGGGCCGATTCTGCTGGCTCGCAATGTTTCATGTTTATGGGTTGCTTCAAGGCCAGTTAGTCGCTGATCCGTTTCATCAGAACCGGGGGCAGCGCAGGGGCCTGATCGCTGATGTGCACCTTGGCCAGCAGCGTCTGTCGGGCGCGCTCGGCGGTGCCAGCGTCGGCGCCGTGCACGATGGCCAGCACCTCGCCTGCCTGCACTGACTCGCCGATTTGGGCAAATTGGCTCAAGCCAACCCGTGCGTCGATGGTGTCGCTGGCCCGGCGCCTGCCGCCGCCGAGTTCCACCACCACCAGACCGATGTCGCGCGTGGCCGTGCCAGTGACAAAACCGCTGCGCGGCGCCAGCACTGGTAATTGAACCGGCGCGGTGGGCAGGTAATGGCCGGGGCGCTCGCAGAAGTCCGCCGGGCCGCCCAAGGCTGCGACCATGCGCGCAAATTGGCCCAGCGCGCGGCCACTGTGCAGGGCATCATCGACCTGTTGCAGTGCCTGGGCCGCGTCGATAGCCAGGCCGCCCATCACCAGCAGTTCGGCGGACAAGGTGCGCGTGACTTTAAGCAAACGCGGGTCCAAAACGTCGCCACGCAAAAATTCCACAGCCTCCAGCACTTCGAGCGCGTTGCCGCAAGTGCTGCCCAGCACCTGGTTCATGTCGGTGAGCCAGGCACGCGTGGGTAGCCCGGCACCATTGGCCACTTGCACCAGCGATTCGGCCAGGGCGGTGGCCATGGGTAGTGAGTCGGCAAAGGCGCCGTTGCCCACTTTCACGTCCATCACCAGCGCCTGCAGGCCGGCGGCAAGTTTTTTTGACAGGATGCTGGCGGTGATCAAAGGCACCGACTCGACCGTGGCCGTGACATCGCGAATGGCGTACAGCCTGCGGTCGGCCGGTGCCAGCTCAGCCGTCTGGCCGATGATGGCGCAGCCGGCACTTTTTAAGGCACCGTGAAGCGTGGGCAGGTCTGGCGCACACTGGTAGCCGGGAATGCTGGCCAGCTTGTCGAGCGTGCCGCCGGTGTGGCCCAGGCCACGGCCCGAGATCATCGGCACCACGCCGCCGCAGGCCGCCACGATGGGGGCCAGCATCAGGCTCACCTTGTCACCGACACCGCCGGTGGAATGTTTGTCGAGCACCGGACCGTTCAAGTTGGCCGCGCGCCAGTCCATCACGAGTCCGGAATGGGTCATGGCCAGGGTCAGGTCCACCGTCTCAGCACGGCTCATACCCTTGAGAAACATGGCCATAGCCAGCGCGGCGGCCTGGCCTTCGCTCCAGGAGCCATCCACCAGGCCACGCACAAAAGCGTCGATGTGGGCGCGCGCCAGCGTCTGGCCGTCGCGTTTGATGCGGATGATTTCTTGTGCCAGCATGGTGCGTTGTTCAGTAAGCGCTCGGTGGTGCGTTGTTGGGCGCGGCGGCGCCAGACAGCACCGCCTCGATGTCGTTCAGCAGGCTGCTGGCGCCGATGCGAAAGCGCTGCGGTGTCAGGGCTTGGGCGCCGAACAGTTCTTGCGTCAGGGCCAGGTAGGCGGCGGCTTCGGCCACGGTGCGAATGCCGCCGGATGCCTTGAAGCCGACGCGGTTTTTTACAGTGGGGCTGGCGGCAATGGTGCCGAGCATGACGCGTGCGGCTTCCAGCGTGGCGCTGACCGGGGTTTTGCCGGTGCTGGTTTTCAAAAAATCGGCGCCGGCGTCCAGGCTCAATTGGCAGGCGCGGGCAATCAGCGCCGCTGTCTTGAGTTCGCCGGTTTCCAGAATCACTTTCAGCAGCAAGCCGGGGCAGGCCCGGCGCACGGCATTCAGCAGCGCAGCCACGGCGCGTTCGTCACCGGCCATCAGGCTGCGGTAGGGCAGCACCACGTCAACTTCCTGCGCGCCGGCTTGCACGATCTGCGCCGCATCAAGCACGGCGGCATCCACGTCAGCGTGGCCGTGCGGGAAGTTGGCTACGGCCGCCACGCCAATCGTTGCTGGCAAATGTGCCCGGGCGAACGCTGCCAGGCGCGGCCAGACACACACTGCCGCCACCGGGCCAAACGGGCTTTGCGCGCGCTGGCACAGGGCCGCAATGTCGACCTCGGTGTCTGAGGTGTTCAGGCTGGTCAGGTCGAGGCAGGCCAGGGCGAGGCGGGCACTGGCCTGTGGGTGGTTTGGCCATTGGGTTGGCAAAGGCATATTCATGCGAGCGTTGTAAAAAAGGAAAAGAGCATTGTCAATGCGAGCCTGCCGAATCCGGCACGATACCGCACATGGACCTTGCACAGCGACATCGTCACTGCGAGCCATCCGTACCCGGCCCGATACCGCACACGGACCTTGAACAGAGACTTCGTCACTGCGAGCCTCCCGTATCGGCCCGATACCGCACACGGGCCTTGAACAGAGACTTCGTCACTGCGAGCCTCCCGTATCGGCCCGATACCGCACA
>NZ_JACUUE010000176.1 GCF_014859475.1 Rhodoferax sp. | reverse complement strand
GCTGGCGTGTGGAGCCGCAACGGCAACGTGGCCTACCGCATGGGCCGCGCCATCAAGGCCGGGCGCGTCTGGACCAACTGCTACCACGACTACGCTGCGCATGCCGCTTTTGGTGGTTACAAAGAGTCGGGCATCGGCCGTGAAACCCACAAGATGATGCTTGACCACTACCAGCAAACCAAGAACTTGCTGGTGAGCTACAGCGAGAGCAAGCTGGGCTTCTTCTGATCGGGCTGACTACTTATTGCTAGACCGCGCTGCGAGGCAGCCGGTTGGGCACCCCCTCATACTGGCGTACCAGAAATCGGGGGTCGCCCAACCGGCTACCTCGTGGCGCTATTCCAACGTGTGTTCAATTTTTTGGGGGAACCCCTTGATCGAAAGAGTCATTGCCACCCCGGCCGCACTCGAACTCATTGCCTTCCTGAAAGCCAAGCATGGCCCCGGCCTGATGTTTCACCAGTCCGGCGGCTGCTGCGACAACAGCGCCGCCAATTGCTACCTGCTGGGTGAGATCACCATGGGGGCCGGGGATGTGTTGCTGGGCGAAATTGGCGGATGCGCCTTTTACATCGGCAAAGCGCAATATGGATTCTGGAAACACACCCAGCTGATCATCGACGTGATCGACGGCAGTGGCGGTGATTTTTCTTTGGAAACGCCCGAGGGCAAGGGCTTCTTGACGCGCTCACGGGTGTTTACCACTGAAGAACTGGCAGTGTTGGCAAACAGTGAATTCAAGGCTGACCAAACCCTAAACGCTTGAATACGTCCTGCGCAGCAGGTGCCATAAGGGCTTGGGCAAACGCTGCAGCCGCCGGTGGAGCTGACTCGCGCACGGTAAAACCATACAGCGCCCCCACTTGCAGCTCAGGCGGTATCTGCACCACCTTCAGGCGCGACACTTGTTTTTGTGCCGCCACGGCGTTAGTGCAGTAGGTCAAAAACACATCCACCTTGCGCTCATCCATGATCCAGGCGTAGGCCAGACGACCGGCGGGCGGTTGCGGCAAGCCGACTTGCCCCACCAGCTTCTGCGCCTTGGCATCCAGCGCAGCAAAGGCGCCTGGTTTCACCTTGTCCGCTTTGCGAAACAGCTCCCAGGTGTAGTCGCCAGACGGGTCTGCCTTGGGCGTGGACGTGCCCAGCCGCACGTCGGGGCGCAGCAGCGTGGCCAGCAAGGTGGCGGGGGTCGCGTCAATCTGTTCACTGGTCAATGCACATAAGATATTGCGCACAAACGGAGTGGACGCTGCCCAACCGCCCTGGCTTGCCAGACGTTGCGCGTGCTTGTTGTCGGCTGAGGCAAACACCTGCGCCGCCTCACCTTTTTCAATGCGCTCACGCAGCAGGCCCGAAGCGCCAAACGTGAGCGCAATTTTTTGCCCGGTACCTGCCTCGTAGTCGTTGGCGATGGCTGTCAAAGCGCCGCGCAGACTGCCCGCAGCATAAACATTCACCGGCGCTGAGATGGCCGCCGTATCTTTGGGTACGGCTTGCGGTGCTGCGGTGCACGCGGCAAGCTCCACGATACCGGTTGCCATCAGCATCCGGGGCAGAAAAATCGTGCTCTTCATGATGACCTGGCTTTATTTGGCTGCGTTCGGGAAAAACAACTGTTCGCCGTCAATTTTGTATCCGGCAATCACGCCCTGGCCTTCTGGTGAAACCACCCAGTCAATGAACTTCTGGCCGTCTGCCACCTTCACGTGCGGGTGTTTTGCCGGGTTGACCAGCATCACGCCGTACTGGTTGAACAGGCGTTTGTCACCTTCGACCAGAATCTTCAAGTCACCCCGGTTTTTGAAGTTGAGCCAGGTGCCACGATCGGTCAGTGCGTAGGCGTTGGTGCCAGAGGCCATGTTCAGCGCCGGGCCCATGCCGCAGCCGCAGGCCTTGTAACCGCTGCCTTGCTTGTCGGTCATATCAGCCATTTTCCAGAAGCGCATTTCGGCGGCAAAGGTGCCACTCTTGTCACCGCGCGAAATGAACGGGGCATTGGCGGCGGCAATTTTCTTGAGCGCTTCGACCACGTCGTTACCCTTGGCGTTAGCCGGATCAGCCGACGGCCCGACCACCACGAAGTCGTTGTACATAACCTCAATGCGCTTGACGGCAAAGCCTTCGGCCACCACTTTTTCTTCGGCCACCTTGTCGTGCACAAACAGCACGTCGGCATCGCCGCGGCGGCCCATGTCGATGGCCTGGCCGGTGCCCAAGGCCACCACTTTCACGTCGATGCCGCTGGCTTTTTTGAACTCGGGTAGCAGCACCGAGAACAGCCCGGATTGCTCGGTCGAGGTGGTCGATGCCACCACGATCGACTGGGCTTGTGCGGCAAGCGTTGCCCCCAGACAGGCGACGGTGATGGCCGCTGCCTGCGCGAGTTTCATGGGCGAGAGAGATTGAAAGAATTTAAAAGATTTCACGGTTTTCATACAAGTTCTCCTTTGACAAACAAATGGGCCGCCGGGTACTGCTGTTGCAGCAACGGCCCGCTAAAAAAATCATCCACCGGCAAATCGGCTTGCACACAGCCATGCTCCAGGTAAATCACGCGGCTTGCCAGGCGCTTGACCTGCCCCAGGTTGTGGCTGGCAAACACCAGCGTCATGGCCTCGGGGCCACTGGCAAAGGCTTCGATGAGCGTCTCTACTTCACGCTTGGCGTGCGGGTCGAGGCTGGCGGTGGGCTCGTCGAGCAACAGCACCTGCGGCTGCAGGGCCCAGGCGCGCGCCATCGCCACACGCTGCTGCTGGCCACCTGAGAGCTGGCGCGCATTGCGCTGCGCCAACTCCGACAAGCCAACTTTGGCCAGCGCAGCCAAGGCCTGCGCCTTGGCCTGACCCCAGCCGCTGCCTTGCAACCACAACCCCAGCGTAATGTTGGCCTGCACCGACAGGCGCATCAGGTGTGGCTTTTGGAACAACATGGCCTGGCGCACCCCAACTGCGCGCAGGACCTGGCCCGCGGTGGGTGCCGTCAGCCCATGCAACAGACGCAGCAAAGTGCTTTTGCCGCAGCCGTTGGCCCCCACCAGCGCCACCCGCTCGCCTGCGTGAATCTGCAGGCTGACACCTGACAAGGCCCGCACGCCGCGCGCCGCCTGACCAAAATGCACGCTGGCCGCTTGCAGGGCAAATACCCGTTGTGACAAAGTCGGCCTGGCACCCGGCAAGTCAGGCACCGCCGCCACATGCGCATCGGCCACCAGTTCGCCGGCCGCACCGCCACCACGCCAGTCCTGATTCATCACGTTGGCGGGCTTCAAGCCGACACCCCCAATGGCAAGTTGGGTGCCACACCACTTTCCTGGTGTTCACGCCAACGCCGCACCGCGGCGATTAGCATATTCAGCAGCAGCACCACACCGAGCAAAATCAGACCCAGACCCAGCGCCAGCGGCAGGTCCCCCTTGCTGGTTTCCAGGGCTATTGCCGTCGTCATGACGCGGGTAAAGCCGTCGATGTTGCCGCCCACGATCATCACCGCGCCCACTTCCGACACAGCACGGCCAAAGGAAGCGATCAGCACCGTGAGCAGGGCATAACGCTCGTCCCAGGCCAGCAGCAGGCTGCGCAGCAGCGGGCCGGCACCGAGCGACTGCAATTGCTCGCCGTGCAGATTCTGCGCATCTTCCACCGTTTGGCGCGTCAGCGCCGTGACCACCGGCAACACCAGCACCGCCTGCGCCAGCACCATGGCCTTGAAACTGAACAGCCAGCCCAAAAAGCCCAGCGGCCCGGTGCGCGACAACAGCAGGTAAACCACCAAGCCCACCACCACCGAAGGCACTGCGAGAAACGTGTTGAGCAGCGTCAACACCGCCCCGCGCCCGGCAAAACGCGCCACCCCGAGCCAGGCACCCAGCACCAGCCCCAGGCTGCAGGCCAGCGCGCAAGCGGCGGCACTCACAGCCAGCGAGCGGCCCACAATCGTGAGCAGTTCGGTGTCCATGGAAACAATGAGTTGCAGCGCGGTCGAAGCGCTTTCGGTAAAAGTAGTCAAGGCCGCAAGATCGTGAAGTCAAAAAAAAGGTGGCGAGTGCCTTGTGCAATTTGCGGTATCGTAGCCACTGATCCAATTACTGGCGATATGAAACACCGTGCATAGGCTTCAACTCAACTACACCCTGTCCAAAGACAGCAGTCCGGCGCTGGTGCGCAACCCCTTGATCGACTTGCTGCAGGCGGTCAGCAGCCAGGGCTCCATTTCGGCCGGCGCGCGCGCGCTGGGCCTGAGCTACCGCCACGTCTGGGGCGAGCTCAAGCGCTGGGAAAACGAGCTCGGCAACGAGCTGGTGATCTGGGAAAAGGGCCAGTCTGCGTTGCTCACCGAATTCGGCAACAAGCTGATGTGGGCCGAGCGCCAGGCGCAGGCCCGTCTGGCACCGCAAATCGAGGCCTTGCGCGCCGAGTTGGAGCGCAGCTACGCGCTGGCTTTTGACGACAGCGTGCATGTGGTCACGCTCTATGCCAGCCACGACGATGCCCTGTCCGCCCTGCGCGAGCATGCCCTGCAAGGCATTGCGTTGGCGCTTGAGGATGAGCCCGTGCGGCTGCACCTGGACATCCGCTTCACTGGCAGCGTGGATGCCATTCGTGCCCTCAACGAAGGCCGCTGCGTGATGGCCGGCTTTCACACCCTGCTGGGCACCGGTAAAAAGACGCTGACCGAGCGCAGCTACAAGCCGCTGCTGCAACCGGGCCAGCACAAGATCATCGGCTTTGCCCGGCGCACCCAGGGCCTGATGCTGGCACGCGGCAATCCGCTGGGCTTGCACAGCCTGCAAGACGTGGTGCAGCGCCGCGCCCGCTTTGCCAACCGCACGTTGGGCAGTGGCACCCGCGTGGTGCTCGATGAGTTGCTGGCGCAGGCCGACCTGCTGGCCAGTGACGTCAATGGCTATGAGCGCACCGAGCCGTCACATGCTGCCGTGGCGCAGGCGGTGGCATCGGGTCAGTGTGATGTCGGCCTGGGCATTGCCGCTGCGGCGCAACAAGCCGGGCTGGACTTTGTGCCGCTGGCCGAAGAACGCTACCACCTGGTCTGTCTCAAGTCGGCGCTGATGCAGCCCGGCATTCTGGCCTTGCTGCAACTGCTGCAAACCCAAATCTGGCAAGACAAAGTTGCCGCGATCGCGGGCTACACAGCGCAGGACAGTGGCCAGGTGCTGTCAATGCGCAAAGTCTTGCCTTGGTGGGATTACCGGCG
>NZ_JACUUE010000175.1 GCF_014859475.1 Rhodoferax sp. | reverse complement strand
TGGCCATGCTCTCCAGCGTGTTGCGCTCGCAGCGTGCGGTTGAGGTCAACATCGCCATCATGCGCACCTTTGTGCAATTGCGCCGCCTGATGGACTCCAACCGCGACCTGCGATTGCGCATCGAGGCCATGGAAACCCGCTACGACGAACAGTTCTCCCAGGTGTTTGATGCCATCAAACAACTCATCACCGAGGACAAAACGCGCAAAGCCAAACCACCGATTGGTTTTCTTTGACACCAAACATCATGAACAGCCAGGTTTCTTTCACACTGCGCGGGCGCAACCCCGATGTGCTGAGCTGCATTGCCAACCTGTCGAACGACGAGGTTTTTACCCCGCCCGAGCTGGCGGGCCGCATGTTGGACATGCTGGCCGAGGCATGGGCCGCAGACCACGGTGGTGCAGATTTGTGGTCGGATAAGACCGTGCGGTTTCTGGACCCGTTCACCAAATCGGGCATATTTCTGCGCGAAATCACCCACCGCCTGACCGAGGGGCTGGCGCAGCAAATACCCGACCTGCAAACGCGCGTGAACCATGTCCTGACGCGTCAGGTGTTTGGCATTGGCATCACGCGCTTGACCAGCTTGCTGGCGCGGCGCAGTGTATATTGCTCCAAACACGCCAACGGTGCGCATTCTGTGGTGCAGGGGTTTGACAACGAGGCGGGCCACATCTGGTTTGAGCGCACCGAGCACACCTGGGCGGGCGGCAAATGCACGTTTTGCGGTGCCAGCCAGGCCGCGCTGGACCGTGGCGACGCGCTGGAAACCCACGCCTACGCCTTTATTCACACCGACAACATCAAGACTCGGCTGACCGAGTTGTTTGGAGAAGATATGCAGTTCGATGTCATTATTGGGAATCCGCCGTATCAGCTAGCAAGTGACGGCGGCACGCGAGATGTGCCCATTTACCAGCACTTCGTTGAGCAAGCGAAAAAACTTGAACCGCGTTTGTTGACAATGGTCATTCCGTCACGGTGGATGGCTGCTGGCCTTGGCCTGAGCGAGTTTCGCCAGGCAATGCTCGGCGATAGGCGCATACGTGCACTCGTTGACTATCCGGCAGCAAGCGATGTGTTTCCTGGCGTTGAGGTCAAGGCAGGCGTTTGCTACTTTCTATGGGACGCAAATCACGACGACGACTGCACAGTGACAACCGTTCGAGGAGGGGATGTTGTTGGCCCGACAAAGCGCAACCTTGGTGAGTACGACGTGTTTGTGCGGGACTCGCGTGCCATGTCAATCCTGCGAAAGGTAGTAAAGCACGGCGAACCGTCAATCAACTCGATTCTTGCTCGCGACAAGGAGTTTGGATGGACATCCAACTTCGACGGCTTTCATGCGACAAAGCGCGCCGGGGATTTGCCGCTCCATTACATCCGCACGATGAAACGCGGCGTTGGCTACATTGCTCGCAGTGCAGTCAACAAGAGCGCACATCTCATTGATACATGGAAGGTGCTTGTACCCAAGGCCTACAACGGCGGCGACGGCGTGCCTCATTTGGTTTTGGGCAAGCCGCTCATTGCCCCAGCACCGTCGGTTTGCACACAGTCATTCCTATTTTTCTATGTAGGCTCAGACAAGGCAGCCACTAGTCTTCAGTCGTACTACTCGACTCGGTTCTTTCGGTTCCTGATTTCGTTGCGGAAGATCACGCAGGATGCCACGCACTCTGCCTACAAATGGGTTCCCGTCCAGGAGTGGAATCGCACGTGGACAGACGATGCTCTTTACGAGAAATATGGCATCACGAAGGAGGAGCAGGCTTACATCGAATCTCAAGTCAGAGAAATGATCCTTGCGAGTGGCTCTGATGAGTAAGCCCACCGACGACATTCTGCCCCCCAGACCCGCAGGGGGCAGGCCATGACCCCGCTGGAAAAGTTTTTCACCGAAGCCCCCAAGTGGCACGAAAAAATCGGGGCCATTCTCCCCCTGCTGGAGCGCGTCAAGATCAGCAAAGAGCAGTCGGGCGATGTGCTGTAACCCCGTTGGGGTTGATCAGGCATAAATATATATTTGTATATAAAATGCAGCATGGCAGCAGAAAAAATTCTTGAATGGTCAGGTTCATCCAAACGGGATTTGATGGACTTCCCTGAAGACGTGCGGCGTGCTTTTGGGTACGCGTTGGGTGTAGCCCAATTGGGAGCCAAGCATCCCTCGGCCAAACCGTGGAAAGGTGAAGGTGCTGGCGTACTGGAGGTGGTGGAGTCTGACGAAGGCAATGCTTATCGTGCGGTTTACACGGTGCGATTTTCCAATGTGGTGTATGTGCTGCATTGCTTTCAAAAAAAGTCACCCAGTGGCATACGCACAGCCAAGAAAGACATCGAACTGGTTCACAAAAGACTCAAGGCTGCGCAGCAGCACTACGAGGAAAACTATGAAAAAGCAAGCAAAAACCCACGTTGACGGCACAGAATTTGAGCGCAGCAGCGGCAACGTGTTTGCAGACCTGGGGTTGGCGCAACCCGAAGAGCTCAACACCAAGCTGGTTTTGGCTGTGCGCTTGAACGAGCGCATCAAGGCATTGCATTTGAAGCAATCAGAAATTGGAGCGCGGTTGGGGTTGGCACAGCCCAATGTCTCTGCCCTGCTGAACTATCGGCTGGATAACTTTTCTTCTGAAAAACTGCTGAAATTTTTTAATACCTTGGGTTATGACGTTGATTTTTTAATCCGGCCAACCACCGGTTCTCAACGTGGCAACACCCGTGTGTTGATGGCAGTTTGAATTGGCAGCGCCAGTTCATCGAGGCCGCCCTGGAGGATCGCGCCGATGAATAAGCCCAGCATCGACGAAGTGTTGGCACCCAAGCCAGAACGCCGACCCCGCATCTACACCTATTCAATAGCCGATGCGGCGCACGCCGGCTTGCTGAAAGTGGGGCAAACCACGCGCAATGTGCGCCAGCGCGTGGCCGAGCAGCTCAAGACGGCAGCTATTCAGAACTACACCATTGAGCTCGATGTTGCCGCTGAGCGCGATGACGGCAGCATATTTACCGACCATGAAGTGCGCGCGGCACTGGTCAACAAAGGGTTTGACAACACGCAACTGGAATGGGTGCGCTGCAGCGTGGCCGATGTGCGCACGGTGCTGGCCGAGCTGCGCACCGGCCAGCGATTCAGCGGCACACACCACGAGACCTTTGGCATGCGTGCCGAGCAAACCGACGCGGTCAGCAAGACTTTCGACTACTACCAATCCATCTGGGCGGAGGATGCCAACGCCACGCCACGCTTTCTGTGGAACGCCAAGATGCGTTTTGGCAAGACCTTCACCACCTACCAGTTGGCCAAAAAGCTCCAGACCAAACGCGTGCTGGTGCTGACCTTCAAACCGGCGGTGGAAGACGCGTGGCAGTCTGACCTGGAAAACCATACCGACTTTGACGGTTGGCAATACCTGTCGCGCGCCTCAGGCAGCGACCCAACGCAGGTGGACCGCGACCGGCCGGTGGTGTATTTCGGCTCGTTCCAGGACCTGCTGGGGCGCGACGCAACGGGCAATATCAAGCCGCGCAACGAGTGGCTGCACGCGGTGAATTGGGATTTGGTGGTGTTTGACGAATACCACTTTGGTGCCTGGCGCGACACGGCCAAGGAGTTGTTTGAAGGGGAAGAAGGTGCCATCGCCAAGAAAGAGGCCAAGCTGGAATACGCGGGTGAGCTGGACGGTATCAACGAAGACCTGACTGTGCTATCGAACGCAGAGACCGATTTTTTGCCCATCACGACCCGGGCCTATTTGTACCTGTCGGGCACACCGTTCAAGGCGCTGGCCACGGGAGAGTTCATCGAGGAGCAAATCTTCAACTGGACTTACACCGACGAGCAGCGCGCCAAAGCAGCTTTTGCCATCGATCACCCGGGTCAGCGCAACGCCTACGCCGCGCTGCCACAAATGCGCTTGCTAACGTACCAAATGCCCGACGAGTTGCTGGCCATCGCCAGTGGCGGGGAATTTGACGAGTTTGACCTGAACGCGTTTTTTGAAGCCAAGGGCACTGGGGCAGCTGCGCAGTTTAGCCACAAGAGCGACGTGCAGAAGTGGCTGGACATCATTCGCGGCGGCTACGCGGCGCAGTCGGCCGAGTTGTTGAAGGCGGGCACGCGCCCGCCGTTTCCGTATTCGGATGTGCGCCTGTTGCCCTATTTGCAGCACGCGTTCTGGTTTCTGCCCAATGTGGCTGCTTGCCACGCGATGGCGAACTTGCTGGCTGAGCGGCACAACATTTTTTGGCACGGTTACCAGGTCATCGTGGCTGCCGGGGCGTCGGCAGGCATTGGGCTGGACGCATTGCCACCGGTGCGCAAAGCCATTGGCAGCGGGTTTGCCACAAAAACCATCACGCTGTCGTGCGGCAAGCTGACCACGGGCGTAACGGTGGCGCAGTGGTCGTCCATTTTGATGCTGCGCAATCTGAAGTCGCCCGAGACCTATTTTCAAGCGGCGTTTCGGGTGCAGTCGCCGTGGTCCATCAAGAACCCCAATGGCGACAACCCGTTTGAGGAAGACATCCTCAAGCCGGTGTGCTTTGTATTTGACTTTGCGCCCACGCGGGCGCTGCGCCAGTTGTCGGAATACGGCATTGGCCTGCAACCCAACGAGTCCAACCCGGAAAATGCGGTGCGGGACCTGGTGGCCTTTTTGCCGGTGCTGGCCTATGACGGCGCGCATATGACGCAGATTGACGCGGGCGGCGTTCTGGACATTGCCATGGCGGGCACGTCTGCCACACTGCTGGCGCGCAAGTGGGAAAGTGCGTTGCTGGTGAATGTGGACAACGGCACGCTGCGCCGCATCATGGACAGCCCCGAGGCGATGGCCGCGGTGGCGCGCATCGAGGGCTGGCGCGCGCTGGGCGACAACATCATCGAGACCATTATCAACAAGAGCGAGAAGGTCAAAGGCCTTAAAACCAAGGCCAAAGATGAAGCTCTGACGGCCAAAGAGAAAAAAGAGCTTTCCGACGAAGAAAAGGAATACAAGTCCAAGCGCAAACTGGTGCAAGAAAAGCTCATCAAGTTTGCCACGCGCATCCCGGCGTTCATGTACCTGACCGACTTTCGGGAAAACACCTTGCAAGATGTGATCACCAAGCTGGAGCCGGAGTTGTTTGAAACGGTGACCGGGCTGACGGTGCAAGACTTCCACCTGCTGGTGCAGCTCAAGGTGTTCAATACCGAGCAGATGAACCAGGCGGTGTTTG
>NZ_JACUUE010000174.1 GCF_014859475.1 Rhodoferax sp. | reverse complement strand
CTGCTCCCTGCCGTGGTGCTGCTGCAAGACGAACGGGCTTGTGTGGTGCTGGGCTTCAATGCGCAGCGCGACCAGGTCCAGGTGATCTATCCCGAGTTGCATGAATCCGCTGTCAGCGTGCCGCTGGCCACGCTGGAGGCCGACTACCTCGGCACCGTGATCTATGCCAGGCCCACCCAGCGCTACGACGCGCGCACGCCCAAGGTGCGCGCTGGCCGCCACGGCCATTGGTTCTGGGGTGTCATTGCCGAGAGCACACCGCTTTACCGGGATGTGCTGCTGGCCGCCCTGCTGGCCAATACCTTTGCCCTTGGCATGCCTTTGTTCATCATGAACGTCTATGACCGTGTCGTGCCCAACCATGCCTTCGAGACGTTGTGGGTGCTGGCGCTGGGCTTGTCGATCATGCTCATCAGCGACCTGGTGTTGCGCACCATGCGCGTGCGCTTTGTTGATCTGGCCAGCAGTCGGGCCGACGTCAAGCTGTCGGCGTTCATCATGGAGCGCGTACTGGGCATGCGCATGGAGCAGCGCCCGGCCTCGGCGGGGTCGTTTGCTTCTAATTTGCGCGCCTTCGAGTCGGTGCGCGACTTTATCGGCTCGGCCACGGTGGTGGCATTCATCGACCTGCCTTTTGCGCTGATCTTTATGGTGGTGATTGCCTGGATCAGTTGGTACATGCTGATCCCGCTGGGCGTCGGCGCGTGCGTCATGCTGCTCTACGCCCTGATCGTGCAGGGCCGCATGCACGAGCTGGCCGAAACCACCTACCGTGCCGGCGCCCAGCGCAACGCCACCCTGATCGAGGGGCTGGTGGGTTTCGAGACCCTCAAGGCGCTGGCTGCCGAGGCGCCGATCCAGCGCAAGTGGGAAAAAAGCGCCGCCCTGCTGGCCCGTGTCGGTGCCCAGTTGCGTCTGCTCTCCAGCACCGCCAGCAACACCTCGGCCTTTGTGCAGCAGTTCATCAACCTGTCCATCGTCATCATCGGCGTCTATCTGATTGCCGAGCGCGAGCTCACGCTCGGCGGGCTGATTGCCTGCACCATGCTGGCATCGCGCGCCATGGCACCGGTAGGGCAGGTGGCGGGCTTGCTGGTGCAATACCACACCGCAGACACGGCGCTTACGTCGCTCAATGAAATGATGGCGCGCGACGTGGAGCGCCCGGCCGACACCACCTTCATCAGCCGCGGCCGCCTCAACGGCGCGATTGAATTCCGCGATGTCAGCTTTACCTACCCCGGCCAGACCGCGCCGTCGCTGCGCAAGCTGTCGTTCAGTATCAAGCCCGGCGAAAAAATCGCCATTCTGGGGCGCATTGGCTCGGGCAAGACCACTCTGGAGAAACTCATTCTGGGGCTGTACCAGCCTTCAGAGGGCGCGGTACTGGTCGATGGCATCGACCTGCGCCAACTCGACCCCGCCGAACTGCGGCGCCAGATCGGTTACGTGCAGCAAGATGTGATGCTGTTCTACGGCAGCCTGCGCGAAAACCTCACTTTGGGCGCACCGTCGGCCGACGACGCGGCCATTGTCAAGGCGGCTGAAATTGGCGGCATCCTGAGCCTGGTCAATCAGCATCCCAAAGGCTTCGACATGCTGGTGGGTGAGCGCGGTGAATCCTTGTCGGGCGGCCAGCGCCAGGGTGTAGCCATTGCCCGCGCCGTCATCAACGACCCGCCCATCCTGTTGCTTGACGAGCCCACTTCGTCAATGGACTTTTCGAGTGAGGACGACATCAAGCGCCGCCTCATCGAGTTTGCAAAAGACAAAACCGTCATTCTGATCAGCCACCGCACCTCTTTGCTGGAGCTGGCTGATCGCATCATCGTCATGGATGGTGGCCGCATCGTGGCCGATGGCCCCAAGGACCAGGTGGTTACGGCGCTGCGCCAAGGGCGCATCGGAAAGGCCGCCTGATGGCTATGTTTACCAAAAAAGCCTTTGACGGCACCGGCAAGCTGATCGAGCACGCCGGCAAGGCCGGCGATTACACCTTTGGCCCCTTGGTCAGGCGGCTCACGCCCACTGACATCAAAGAAGACCTCGA
Source organism: Rhodoferax sp. (assembly GCF_014859475.1). Classification (GTDB taxonomy): domain Bacteria; phylum Pseudomonadota; class Gammaproteobacteria; order Burkholderiales; family Burkholderiaceae_C; genus Rhodoferax. The sequence goes on along the minus strand of NZ_JACUUE010000174.1, from coordinate 3,188 downwards.
CTGGGCCGGTGACGCCGACTGGGCGCGTCTGCAGCAGGAGCCGCTGCGCGCCCGCAGTCTGTTGCGTCTGGCTGCTGCCGTGCTGGTGCTGCTGCTGGTTTGGGCCGCCTTTGCCGAGATCGATGAAGTCACCCGCGGCGAGGCGCGGGTGGTGCCCACCAGCCAGGTGCAGATCATCCAGAGCGTGGACGGCGGCGTGGTTGAGGCTTTGCTGGTGAAAGAGGGGCAAATTGTGGAGGCGGGGCAACTGCTGCTGCGTGTTGACCCGACCCGTTTTGTGTCCAACCTGATGGAGAGCCAAGCCAGCCAGACCGCCTTGCAGGCCAAGGCGCTGCGGCTGGAGGCGCTCACGCGCGGCACCCCTTTCGATCCGCCGCCGGAATTAGTGCGCGACGCCCCCGAGGTGGTGGCACAGGAGCGCCGTCTGTATGAGTCGCGCCGCGCCGAAATCAGCGCCCAGACATCCATCTACCAAAGCCAGTTGGTGCAGCGCCAGCAAGAATTGAACGAAGTGCGGGCCCGGCGCAATCAGGCCGAGCGCAGCATTGCGCTGATGACCCAGGAAATCAACGCCACGCGCCCCATGGTGGCTACCGGCGCTGTTTCCGAAGTCGAGATGATGCGGTTGGACCAGCAGATGGCCCGCCTGCGCGGCGACCGCGAGCAGGCCACGGCGCAAATTGCGCGGGTGCAGTCGGCTATCCAGGAAGCCAACAGCAAGATTCGCGAGGTTCAGCTCACCAGCCGCAACCAGATGAGCGTCGAGCTCTCCGAGACCATGAGCCGGCTCGCCAGCCTTGAACAGGGCGGCGTGGCGCTGCAAGACAAGGTCAAGCAGGCCGACATCAAGTCGCCGGTGCGCGGCACCGTCAAGCGCCTGCTCGTCAACACCATTGGCGCGGTGGTGCAGCCCGGCAAGGAATTGCTCGAAGTGGTGCCGCTCGACGACACGCTGATTCTGGAGGTGCAAATTACACCCAAAGACATCGGCTTCCTGCGCCCTGGCCAGCCCGCCATGGTCAAGTTCAGCGCCTACGACTACGCCATCTACGGCGGTCTGGAGGCCGAAGTCTTCCTGATTGGTGCCGACTCGGTGCTGGATGAAAAAGGCAACGCGTTCTACCATGTGCGTGTGCGCACCCACAAACCCAGTCTGGGGCCCACCCTGCCCATCATTCCTGGCATGGTGGCGCAGGTGGATGTGATGACCGGTAAAAAAACGGTGCTGTCCTATTTGCTCAAACCCGTGCTGCGTGCAAAGTCCAACGCGATGACTGAACGATGAGTACACAACACTTCTTTCTCTCCAGTATGGCCTCGACCTTGCCCGAGCGCCTGCGTGAGGCGTTTGCAGACATTGTGCCGCTCGATGCCAACGCCCTGCTGGCACGCTTGCCCAAGCTGTCCGCCGAGCAAAGCCTGGCCTGGCTGAGCACTACCGATACCCAATGGCCGCAGGCCCTGCGTCAAATCTTGCAAGCCAAGCCCGACGCCCGCGTGGTTCTGTTATCGGGTGCGCCCGAGCCCGCCGAAGGCTTGCGCGCTCTTGGCGACGGGGCGCGCGGCTACACCCATGCCTACGGCGTGCCCGCGCTGCTGCAAGAAGTGGCGCTGGTTATTGAGCATGGCGGCCTGTGGGTGGGCCCCGACCTGCTGCAGCGCCTGGTGGGCTCGACCAACGCCGCCCTGGCCGCTCGGCAGGCCGTCAGCAAAGCGCAGGCGCCAGAGGCAACCCCGCCCAACACCGGCCCCAACGCCTGGACCCTCTTGTCAGCGCGTGAGGCCCAGGTGGCGCGCGCGGTGTCGGCCGGCCGCTCCAACAAGGAAGTGGCCGACAAAATGTTTATTTCCGAGCGCACCGTCAAGGCGCATCTGGGTGCTATCTTTGAAAAACTCGGCGTGCGTGACCGCCTGCAACTGGTGCTGCGCCTGGCTGCCTCCCCTGAGCCAGCGCCCAACCCCGCGGAGGAGCCCAAGCCATGAGCCAGCCCGACAAAGTCAGCGCGCTCAGCCAGACCGACACCAGCCTGGCGCGCGTGCTCGAAGACCTGATCGACGTGCTCATCACCCGCGGCGTGATCCAGTTCACCGACCTGCCCGAAGCGGCCCAGGCCAAGCTGCTCGAACGGCGCGAAACCCGCGCCAGCCTCAACGACCGGCTGCAACTTTTCCCCACGGGCGACGACAACGACCTGGTTTAGCCGCGTTTTGCGGGCATGTGTTCAAGTGACTGATCAGGCAACCATGCGATCTTCAACAGAAACTCTGCTGGCAAGCGATGGGCCCGTTGTGACAATGATTTGCACGGCGTTTTCGAATGCGATGGCTGTTTACGCCTTCGGTAGCCAGCTCCGGGATGAGGCGGGGAGCGAGAGCGACCTCGACACAGCCAGAGCGCCACTGCTGCGCGACATCGCAGTCACTGGATAGATCAACCATTGGCTGATGCGCTGAAAAAATGGTTGCGTTTCGCAACATTGCAGTGCACAACTACCAGAGCCTGCTGCTTCCGATCCTGGTGGATGTCATCACCCTGCACCTGGGTGAGTTTTTGGAATTTACCCGGAATGTGCTGAAGCGGGATTCTGTAAGTTGACTGAATCGGTGTCTATGCGGCAGGTGTCCCCTTGGTCGGGAAGACTTCATTCGTCCATTCGAGCCTCCAAAATTTGTACCTAAGTCCAATAGCCAAGCGGTGCTGATTGCCTTACTCTGCGCCCATACCTTGTTAGCCCTGAGCACATTTGCCCGGGCCCCATTTTTTAACTGGAGATCATCATGGCCCAAATTGCCACTGTCGCAGCCCTCACCGGCACAGGCACTGCCTTCGCAGTCAACGCGCAAGGCGTCAGCCGCGAGCTCAAGGCCGGAGACATCCTGCAAAAAGGTGAAACCATCCGCACCGTGGGCGACGTGCAAGTCGAACTCCTGATGGACGACGGCAGCTTGCTGGCCGTGGCCCCAGGCCAGGTCATGCGTCTGGACGAGAACGTAACCGAGTCCGACCAGCGCCCCACCGCGCAAGACAGCGCCGTGACCGCCCCCGACGCCACCGCTGAAACCATCCTCCAGGCCCTGGAGCGCGGCACCGACCTGAGCACCGAGCTGGAAGCCACTGCGGCTGGTTTGGGTGGCGGTGGTGCTGGCGCTGACGGCGGCATCAGCTTTGTGCAATTGCTGCGCATTGT
>NZ_JACUUE010000173.1 GCF_014859475.1 Rhodoferax sp. | reverse complement strand
AACGGGTTTTCAAAAAACAAAAAGGGCACCTGCGTGCCCCGGGTCATTTGCCAAATGCTGCTCACTTGTCATCAAGCGGATTCATGAAATCATAAATGGGCAGGGCCAGGCCGCCCAGCAGCAGGATGGCCAGGTCCCATTGCTTGAGCTTCCAGATCACCGGCAGAAAAAACAGCGCCAGCAGCACGATGGCGAGGATGTTGAAGATGCGTTTGTTCATGGTTTGCTTTTCCTTTTTCAGGCTGAATCAACTTATCCGAGCCGCTTGACCAGCCAGCGCGCAGTGCGCAGCAGGCGGGCGTCGTTGCGCAAGCCGCCCACCAGTTGCACACCCAGCGGCAAGCCAGCTTCGGTTTGCAGCAGCGGCAATGACAAGCAGGGCAAACCGGCAAAGGTCCACAGCGTGCTCATCACCGGGTCACCGGTACTGGCCAGCCCGACCGGTGCGGCACCGAGCGTGGCCGGGGTCAGGATGGCGTCGAAGTGATCAAAAAATTCCTCAAAACCGGCGGCGGCCACCTGCATGCGCTCGAGCGCGGCCAGGTAGTCGGCGGCCAGCAGTTGTGCGCCGCGCGCCAGCATGTCGAGTATGGGCGCGCTGGCCTGTTGGGCGTTGTCTGCCACCAGGCGTTGCAGGCTGGCGTGCATTTCGGCTTCCATGATGGTCTTGTGCCACGCCAACGCATTGGCGACCGACTGGGGCAGCTCGACCTCGACCATGCAGTCTTTGAGCTCGTCGGCCAGCGCCTCGAAGGCCTCGCGCGCGCCCGGGTCCACCCGATCCCACATGGGCGTTTTGACGAACATGAACTTGGGCGGCAGTGGCGGCTCCTCATTGCAGATGGACGCCAACTGCATCGGGAACACCAGCTGCCCGCTGGCCAACTGGTGACCGCCGACCAGCACCTCGGCCACCGCGGCGGCATCTGGCACCGAGCGCGCAAACACGCCCACCTGGTCAAGCGACGGCGCGCCCTTGAGGATGCCGCCGTTGAAAATCAGGCCACGCGACGGCTTGAAACCCACGACGCCGCAAAACGACGCCGGCCGAATCACCGAGCCGTTGGTCTGCGTGCCAATGGCGGCAGGCACCAAACCTGCAGCCACCGCTGCCGCTGAGCCGCTCGACGAGCCGCCCGGCGTGTGGCCCGGGGCGCGGGGGTTTTCAGTGACCGTGGGCTGCATGTAGGCCAGTTCGGTGCAGCGCGACTTGGCCCAGACCAGGGCACCGGCCTGACGCAGCTTGTGCACCAGAAAGGCGTCGACACTGGGCGTGCGGCCACTGGCCGGGGCGTAGCCCCATTCGGTGGGGTAGTCGCAGGTGTCGATGTTGTCCTTGAGGGCAATCGGCACACCAAACAGCGCTGGCAAGGGCGCGCCCGACTGACGCAGGCCGTCGAGCCGCTCGGTTTGCAGGGCCACAATATTGGCATCGTGGTGGGCGAACGCCTTGACTGTGGGCTCCTGCGTGCGGCTGAATTCGAGCATGGCGGCCACATAGTCGAGCAATGGCAAACTGCCCTGCCTGAAGTGCCCAACCAGCTCGGTGACACCTTGCTCGTGGGCCTGTTTTTGTGTATCGGTCATGGCTTTACTCTGCTTTCTTCTCGGGGCTGCCGCTGCCGCCGGAAAAAAACGACGGGTCAATGACCGCATCGGCTTCCGGCTTTGCCGCATCAGTGGGAACATCTGCCGGGCTGGCTGCCGGTGCGCCATCGTCTGACCTGGTTTCGTCGGCACCGCCGCCCATCAAAAACGCCGGGTCCATGGACTCGCGGTCCAACGGGCCATCGTCAACGGGCGCTTCAGACTGTGACGGACTGTTGTACATCAGGTCGGGCAGCCAGTTCACCAGGCGCGGCTGAATATACAGCAGCGCCAGCGTCATCAGCACCATGCCGAGGAACGGGAAACAGCCCTTGAAAATGGTCCAGAGCTGCACATGCGGCGGTGCCACCCCCTTCAGGTAATAGGCCGACATGGCCATTGGTGGCGTCAAGAACGAGGTCTGCAGGTTCACCGCGATCAAAATGCCGAACAGGATGGGGTCCACGTTGAAGTGCTCCAGCAGCGGCAGGAAGATGGGCACGAAAATGATGATGATCTCGCTCCACTCCAGCGGCCAGCCCAGAACAAAGATGATGAGCTGCGTCAAGATCAAAAACTGCCAGGTGTTGAGGTCCATCGACAGCATGAACTCCTTGATGACGCTTTCGCCCCCCAGGTAGGAAAACACGCTGGAAAAGGTCCAGGAGCCGACAAACAGGTAGCACACCATGGCCGTTGTTTTGGCCGTCAAAAACACGGCTTCGCGCAGCCGCACCCAGGAAAACGCGCGGTACACCACGGCCAGCACAAGGCCGCCGGCGGCCCCCATGGCAGCCGCTTCGCTGGGCGTGGCCAAACCAAACAAAATAGAGCCCAGCACCGTCAGAATCAGCAGCGCCAACGGCAAAAACGCGGTGGTCAACATGTAGGTGCCTTGCCAAAAACCGATTTGGTCCAAGTCTTTGGGTTTGGGCGCCAGCGACGGGTTGATGATGACGCGCCCCAGCACATACACCAGGTACATGCCCGCCAGCACCATGCCCGGGATCATGGCCGCCGCATAGAGCTTGACCACCGAAATCCCGGCGGTGGCGGCATACACGATCAGCATGATCGACGGCGGAATCAGGATGCCCAGCGTGCCACCTGCTGTGATCACACCGGTGGCGAGTTTCTCGTCGTACCCGGCTTTCAGCATCGACGGCAGCGCCAGCAAGCCCATCAGCGTCACCACCGCACCGACAATGCCGGTGGCGGTGGCAAACATGGCGCAGGTGATCAGCGCAGCCACCGCCATCGAGCCCGGCACGTGGCGCAGGGCCACCTGCAGACTCAGGAACAGTTTGTCCAGAATATTCGCACGCTCGATGATGTAGCCCATGAACAAAAACAGCGGGATCGAGATCAGCACATCGTTGTTCATGATGCTGAAGGTGTTCTGGGTGAACAGGTAAAAGATGTTGTTGTCCAGAAAACTTTGCTCGGGCTGGTAGTAGGCGTAAAAGCCAAACAGAATACCCATGCCCATCAGCGTGAAGGCAATCGGGAACCCCAGAAAAATGCAAACAATAAACAGGCCCAGCATCAGCAGGGCAATCGCCGGATCGCTCATGCAGCACCGCCTTCTTTGTGACCAAATTGTTTTTGCAGCGCTACTTCGAGCTCGACCACGTCCTCTTCACGGCTCATCCAGGCGTTGTCGCGGATGGCAATCACGCAACGGCACATTTCAGCCAGGCCCTGCAAGAACAAAGCCACGCCGACCACAAAGATGACGGACTTCAATTGCCAGATCGGCACGCCCACCGGGCTGTTGACGCTGGCCTCCTGGATGTGGCCCGACTTGAGGGCATAGAAGAAACCCGAAAACACCAGCGCCAGCACACCGGGCATGTAAAAAATGAAGTACAGCGCCAGGTCCACCTTGGCCTGGGTGGCAGGGCTCCACTTGCGGTAAATGAAATCGCCGCGCACATGCGCGCCTTTGGACAAGGTGTAGGGGCCGGCCATCAAAAACAGCGTGCCATACAGGATGTAGCTCATGTCAAAGGCCCAGTCAGTGGGGTCGTTGAGCACATAACGCCGAAACACCTCATAACAGGTGCCGCCAGTCAAGACCAGCACGGTCCAGGCAAACCCGTGACCCAGGGCTTCTGAGAGCCTGTCAATGCTGCGAATAAATTTTTCCATACGAGCTCACAAAAAAATCGCCGCCACAAGGGCGGCGATTTGTTTACCAAATCGAGACTTAGACCGGCAACTTGGTCTTGAACACGTGCTCAAAAGCCGACTTGAAATCGGCTTCATTGTAGAAGCCGTAGTAGGCCACGCGACGTGCCCAGTCTTTTTGCGACTGCCAGACTTTCTTGAAGAAGGGGTCTTCGGCTTCGAGCCTGGCCACTACCACGTCCCACGCCTTGATTTGCGCCTGAAAAATGGCCTTGGGGGTGCGCGACACCTTGACCTTGTCCTTGACGATCAGTTGCTGCAGGTCGCGCGAGTAGTTGTCTTGCGCGCTCCAGGTGTTGGCCGACGAGGTGGCCTCGGCGGCGTATTCCAGAATGGCTTTGAGGTCTGGTGGCAGCGCGTCGTACTTGGTCTTGTTGAAGATGATTTCAAAAAACTCCATGGCCTGATGGTAGGAGCCCATGGCATAGTACTTGGCCACGTCCTGCGAACCAAAACGGCGGTCGGAGGTGGGGTTGTTGAACTCGAACGCGTCAATCACGCCGCGTTCCATGGCCGGCACAATCTCGCCGCCGGGCAACTGCGTGACTTTCATGCCCAGTTCCTGCATCAGGTCGGCAGCCAAACCCACTGTGCGGTACTTGAAGCCTTTGAGCTCGGCAGCGGTTTTGGGCGGTGTGTTTTTGAACCAGCCCAGTGGCTGGGTTGGCATCGGGAAAGCAAAAAAGCCCTTCACGTTGTTGCCCAGTTTCTTTTGCAGCTCGTCATAAAAAGCCATGCCGCCGCCGCGCTGAATCCAGCCCAGCGCCTGCTCGGCGTTGGCGCCGGTGATGGGGCCCGAACCAAACAGCGAAGCCACCTTGGACTTGCCATACCAATACACCGCCACCTGGTGGCCGGCGTCGAGCACGCCCTTGCTCACGGCGTCGGTAACCTCGAAAGCCTTGACCACGGCACCAGCGGTGAGGTATTCGATGCGCAGGCGCCCGCCCGACATCTCGTTGACGCGCTTGACGTAGTCTTCGGCCATTTCGTTAAAAATGTCCTTGGCACCCCAAGCGCCCTGCATTTTCAGGACGATGGTGGAGGGTTTGACGGCCACGGCCGGCGCTTGCGCCCGCACCGCCACCACAGGGGCAGCAGCCGCTGCAGCGGCGACAAAAAATTTACGCCGCGTTGCGCCTGCCGGGGCGGCCGCGGGGGAGGCAGTGGTGTCATGCACAGTCATGTTGTTTCCTTTACTTGGGTTCTGATGAACATTGATCCGTCGAAGTAGATTAGCGGACTCTTGTAAGGTACCCTGAAGTCCCGGTGTGAACAAACAGGGTTAACCCTGAAAATGTCGCCAAGGTGTCAGCACTTGTTGCAGCAACAATCATGACCTTTTAACGTGAAAGAACAGCGTCATTGCGAACGAAGTGACGCAATCCATGACTTCCGAAGACATGGATCGCCACGCTGCGCTCGCGATGACGGTACGCTTTCATCATTTGGGGTGTCGCTCTAA
>NZ_JACUUE010000172.1 GCF_014859475.1 Rhodoferax sp. | reverse complement strand
TACCCACAGCCCAGAGCAGATTGCCAAAGTGGCAGCGAGCATTGCTGAATTTGGCTGGACAAATCCGATTCTGGTCGATGGCGAGAACGGGGTGATAGCCGGACACGGCAGGCTCGCGGGTGCGCGCTTGCTTGGACTGACCGAGGTGCCGGTGATCGAGCTGGCACACCTGTCGCCCACCCAGAAGCGCGCCTATGTGATCGCCGACAACCGCACCGCAGAGTTGGCAGGCTGGGATGAAGAGATGCTGGCCCTCGAACTCACCGAGTTGTGCGAGTCCGGCTACGACCTGGCGCTGACCGGGTTTGATGACGACGAGATCGAAGCCATGATGGCCGAGCACATCGATGGCGATGCAGGTGACGATTCAGCAGGCAATGGCGAGTCCGAAGATGCACCTGACGCCGGTGACGATGTACCAGACGCGCCGGTCAACCCGGTATCGCGAACCGCTGACATCTGGTTGCTCGGCGCGCACCGTCTGATTTGTGGGGACGCCGGTGACCCGGCAGTGATAGCCACCTTGATGCAGTCCGAAAAAGCCAGCCTGTGCTTTACCTCGCCGCCCTACGGCAACCAGCGTGACTACACCAACACCATCGTCGATTGGGACGCGCTCATGCGCAGCGTCTTTGCGCGAGTGCCGCTGGCCGCCAACGGACAGTTGCTGGTCAACCTGGGCCTTATCCACCGCGAGCAGGAAGTGGTGCCTTACTGGGATGGGTGGATGAACTGGATGCGCCAACAAGGCTGGCGGCGTTTTGGCTGGTACGTCTGGGATCAGGGCCCGGGGTTGCCCGGTGACTGGAATGGCCGCCTGGCTCCCGCGTTCGAGTTCGTATTTCACTTCAACCGCAAGGACTCCGAGGTGCGCAGACCCAACAAAAACGTGCCTTGTATCTACGCTGGGCGCGACACCCATCTGCGCGGTGACGGCACCAGCGCCGGTGGCATGCGCAACAAGGATGGCAGCAAGACCGGCTGGAACCACGCAGGCACGCTCACCCAGGACACCAAGATCGCTGACTCGGTGATTCGCATCATGCGCCACAAGGGCAAGATCGGTCAGGACATTGATCACCCGGCGGTGTTTCCGGTGGCACTGCCCCAGTTCGTGCTGGAAGCGTACTCGGATGCCGGTGACATTGTGTTCGAGCCATTTTGCGGCAGCGGCACAACCATGCTGGCCGCGCAGCGCAGTGGTCGCCAGTGCCGACTTATTGAAATCGCGCCGCAGTACGTGGACGTAGCCATCAAGCGCTTCCAGCAAAACTTTCCCGATGTGCCGGTGACGCTCGCATCAACCGGCCAGAGCTTCAATGCAGTCGCCGCAGAGCGACTCGCGCGAGCAACCCCAACAATTGAACCCGCAGAGGTAAATCCATGAGTGCATCCTGGCTGGCCAACAAAATCGAGCAGTGGCCGATCGCCAAATTGCTGCCTTACGCCAGAAATGCCCGCACCCATTCTGATGAACAGGTTGCTCAGATTGCTGCGTCCATCGTGGAGTTTGGCTTTACCAACCCCATTCTGGCTGGCAGTGACGGCATCATCGTGGCGGGCCATGGTAGATTGACTGCCGCGCAAAAGCTCGGGCTCGATGTTGTACCGGTGGTCGTACTCGAACATCTGACACCCACCCAGCGCCGAGCCCTGATCATTGCGGACAACCGCATTGCTGAAAACGCAGGCTGGGACGATGCGATGCTGCGGGTGGAACTCGATGCCCTGCGCGATGACGATTTTGATTTGTCGCTGACCGGCTTTGATGAGGACGCACTGGCCGACCTGTTCGAGGGCGAGGAAGGCGACACGGGCCAAACCGGTGACGATGAGGTACCTCAAGTGCAAGAGGCAGCCATCTCGCGCCCTGGCGACGTGTGGCTGCTCGGTGGCCACCGTGTGCTGTGTGGCGATGCCACCGATGCCAAGAGTTATGAGGTGCTGCTGCAAGGCAAAGAGGCGGACATGACGGTCACCGATCCGCCCTACAACGTCAACTACGCCAACAGCGCCAAGGACAAGATGCGCGGCAAAGACCGCGCCATCATCAACGACAACTTGGGCGACGGCTTTTATGACTTCCTGCTGGCGGCCCTCAAACCCATCATGGCCAACTGCACCGGCGCGGTCTACGTGGCCATGTCGTCGAGTGAGCTCGATGTGCTGCAAGCAGCGTTTCGCCAGGCCGGAGGCAAGTGGTCCACCTTCATCATCTGGGCCAAGAACACCTTCACGATGGGCCGCTCGGACTACCAGCGCCAGTACGAACCGATTCTGTACGGTTGGCCCGAAGGGGCGAGTCGCCACTGGTGTGGTGACCGGGACCAGGGCGATGTCTGGCAGATCAAGAAGCCGCACAAGAATGAACTTCATCCGACTCAAAAGCCAGTTGAAGTACTTGAGCGCGCCATTCGCAACTCCAGCCGCCCAGGTGACGTGGTGCTCGACCCGTTTGGCGGCTCTGGCACGACGCTCATTGCTGCGCAGAAGTCAGGCCGCACGGCACGCCTGATGGAGCTTGATCCGAAGTACGTCGATGTGATTGTTCGCCGTTGGCAGGAATACGCTGGGGCGCAGGCGGTGCGCGAAGCCGATGGCGTGCGTTTCGATGACCTGCTCGGCGCGGTGGATGCTGCCGATGAAGTGGATGCCGAGGTGGCGCTGTGAAGCAGTCGCGCGCGATGTCGCTGGTGGAGGCCGTGACCAACGTGCTGGTGGGCTACGGCGTGGCGGTGATGACGCAGGTGCTGGTGTTTCCGCTGTTTGGTCTGCACGCCACGCTGCGTGACAACCTGACCATTGGGCTGGTGTTTACTGCAGTTTCTCTGCTCAGGAGCTACTTGCTCCGCCGCGCGTTTGAGGCCTGGCGTGTGCGTCAGTCCTTGCGCGTGTCTGCAAATTCCGGATAGAGATCACCGCTGCTGATGTCGGTCACATAGCGCATGTTGGCGAACTCGCCTTGGGTGTCGGCCAGGATGACGCCACCCACCGACTGGATGGCCACACCGTACAGGCGCGAGAGTTGGGTCAACTCCCGCATGAACGTGTCGTAGTTGGCTTGGATGCCTTGGTTGACGGGTGCGCAGGCCATGTTGATCCTGTTACGGTCAGTTGTTGAAAATGGCCAGCACCTCATCCAATCCGGCATCGACCCGCCCGAGGTCACCGACGTGGCCCCAGTGGATGGTGTCGGGGTCATGGCCAAAGTGATCATCCGCCAGTTGCTGCAGGGCTTCGATCTTGCTGCGAATGGCGGCGTTGCGCTGGAGGTAGGCATCGAGGGCGGTTTGCTGGGTGGTGGTCATCTTCATCTCCTTCGGGTGGTTCGTTGCGATGCCTCTAGTAACGCGCTGTTTGCTTGAGAAGCCAAGTCAATTTCGAACTATTTTTCAATCAATTATTTATCCCAGACGCGCCACGTAGCGCGCGTAGTTTGAACCTTCTGGGTTGATGTAGAGGTAAGGGCGACCAGGGGCGCAGACCTCGACGCAGAGCGTTCCCACTTGCGTGGTTCCACCTTTGCCATCAAGCCAGTCACGCGAGCGCAACAGGTTGGCGGCAAACTCGTCAAATTCTGCGGTGCTCATCTCGCGGGTTTCAGTGACAAGAATTGTTTCAGGTTGGTCACCGCCGAGTTTGCTCAGGTTGCAAGGCTTGCGGGCAAAGGGCAGGGTGATACTCAACTCCTCGACTTGGAGGGTGTCGGTGCCAATCCTGAAGGTGCGCGGTGTACGCTCAATGGTGATGGTCATGGTGGTCATTTCAAAATCCTTTCAAAAGTTTGTCGTCAATCGCGACACATCTATGAACGCGCTGTTTGCAATAGAAGCCAAGCTGATTTGGCTTCTATTTGATCGAGGCTTCAGAACGAGACGTGGTAGGTGCGCACGCCACCCTGGGGTTTGCTGGATGTGATGGTCAGGCCAAGTTTCTTCTTGAGCGCGCCGGAAAATGTGCCGCGCACGGTATGCGCTTGCCATCCGGTTGCCTCGCAGATTTGCGCAATCGTTGCCCCCTGCGGGTGGTTGAGCATCTGCAAGATGGTGGCCTGCTTGCTCTCGCGCTTGAGCACATTGGCGATGACCTGCTCGTGCGCCACCCGGATCGCAAGACCTTCCTTGGCGCATTCGACGGCGCGATTGAATGCTTCCTGCGCTGCATCGTCGGGCTGCTCACATGCGCCAGTTGTTGGCGCAGGTTGGCCCTGTGTGGCATTGATTTGAGTAGCTGGGGCGTTGGTGCCAGCCAGACTTTCGTGGCAAGCCGTGGCGTTGTTGTTTGCTTCATTCACGGCTGCGTCGAGTTCCGGCTCTGGGACGATCATGCAAGCCGTGGGTCTGGCGCATCCCAGGGCGTCGTAGCCCTCGGCAGCCACGAGCCAGTCTTGGCCGTGGGGCGTGATCAGCGCGCGATTGAAAAGTCCTTGCAGAACCTTTTGGCGTGCGCCGCCTTTGACGTTTTCTGGAAACCAGTCGATGCGACCTTCTGTGTGGCCGATGGCATGGTCCAGCATGGCGTGCTGGGTGGTGGTCAGTGTGATGTTGCTCATTTGAGGCTCCTTCGGGGTGGTGGTTAAGACGATGTGACGCGCGCGCTGTTTTGCGGACAAGCCAAGCTCTTTTCGCTTGGCAGCGTCCAACAATCAGTCCTGCGCGATTTCTGCTTCTGTGGCCTTTGGCATGGAGGCACCTAACTCAGCCCCGGCTTTAAAGGCGGCTTCCAGTGCTTGGCGCACGTTCCAGACTGCGACGTCGTGGAAGTCAAGGCTGTCTGAGTTGCGTGTTTCGAGCGTCTCAATCAAAAGATGCTTTTGAGCGATCAGGGCAAAAATCTGGTCGAGGGTGGTGGTGTTCATGTCGTTGTCCTGTTTGGTGTGTTGCGATGCCTCTAGTAACGCGCTGTGTGATTGAGAAGCCAAGTCAATTTCGAACATTTTTTTGAATCTTTTTTGAATTTGTTTTTACAGTTGCTTCGATCTGACGCTGTTTTGAATGCCTGCTGCAATGCCTGAGCGCAGCCAGTTTGGCTGACCGCACTTTCGTCTTGCTCAGGACTCTTCGTCGTCCTCGCCGTCTGCGTTTTCCAACTCGTCAATGGTGTCTTCCATGTCCACCATGGAGCCACCCAGATAGCCGTGGTTTTTGGTGATGGCCATGCGCGCGTGTGCCAGCCAGTAGCTCTGTGCGCGCTCGCGGGTCATGCCCGGGGCGCTTCTGAGCAGGTGTTGAGCCTGATCGAGCAAGTCGATGAGTTCGAGCTG
>NZ_JACUUE010000171.1 GCF_014859475.1 Rhodoferax sp. | reverse complement strand
GTTCAAGGTCCGTGTGCGGCATCAAACCCGATTCGGGCCGGCGCGCAACACCACCACTCTTTCACACCGAGGCAACATGGCTGAATTAAACATCGTTCGCGAACATGCGCTGGGCCTGGCCAAGGCGCGCAAGATCGCCTTTCAATGGGCCGAGCAAGCCGAGCAGGAATTTGCCATGCAGTGCAATTACGCCCAGGGCAAGCACACCGACGAGGTCGATTTTGTGCGCTCGGGCGTCAAGGGCTGCCTGACGGTGACCAAGACGCACTTCGAGTTGCGCGCCCAGCTGGGTTTTTTGCTCGGCACCTTCAAGGGCACGATCGAGGCCGAGATCGTGAAAAACCTCGATGCGCTGTTGGCCGCGCCTGCGAAGAAGCATGAGACCAAAAAAACGCGCTGAAGCGGACGCCGTCACTGCGAGCGAAGCGCGGCAGTCTATGCAGTCGGAAGTCTTGGTTCGCCACGCTTCGCTCGCGATGACGAAGTCTCTGTTCAAGGTCCGTATGCGGTATCGTGTCGATACGGCTGCCTCGCAATGACAAAAACGTTCAGCTCAGCGACTCGATCAGGTCGATGTACTGCTGCATGGCATCGGTGCTGGCGGTGCCCTTGAGGGTGTTCCAGGCATCCCACTTGGCACGGCCCACCATGTCGGTAAAGCCGGGTTTCTTTTCGGTGTTGTCGCCTGCGCTGGCTTGTTTGTAAAGCGCATAGAGCTTGAGCAGGGTCATGTTGTCGGGGCGCTCGCTGAGGTTTTTGGAGTTGGCCACGGCGGCTTCGAATTTGCTTTGCAGGGCGGACATGGAAAAGTCTCTGTGGGTTGAAAACAGTAATGGAAAAAGCGAAACAGGACGCATCTTAATGGCCGTTTTGCTCGCAAAATAGAGAACCTTCCCGAAAGCATTGCCATGGTCACACGTTTGCATCGCCCCAGTTCCCGCCCCGCCACGCGCAAGCCGCCAGTCAGCACGCCGACCGGCCGGGTGCACGAGCGCATGAGCAAGGTGGACACGGCCTGGCTGCGCATGGACAGCCCGCGCAATTTGATGATGATCCTGGGGGTGTGGATTCTCAAGCCCGCGGTGAGCTACGCTGATGTTTGTCAGCGCATCGAAGAGCGCCTGCTGAAGTACCCGCGCTTTGGCCAAAAGGTGGTGCAGGATGCCACCGGCGCCAGCTGGGTCACGGACACCGGCTTCGACATCAAGCGCCATGTGCTGCGCGAAAAACTGCCGCCCTCGGCCAGGGCGCATCCGCAACAGGCGCTGCAAGACCGGTTGGCCGAACTGGCGCTTAAACCGCTGGATGCGCGCTACCCGCTGTGGGACTTCCGGCTGGTCGAGCATTACCAGGGCGGCTCGGCGCTGCTGGTGCGCATTCACCACTGCATTGCCGACGGTCTGGCACTGATCGCCGTGATCCAGTCGCTGGTCGATGGCGGCACCGAGCCGCCGCAGCGCAAGCGTAAAGCGGCGCAGGATTCGGCCTTGGAGTCGGCTGAAGACTGGATGGCGCACACGCTGATTGAACCCTTGACGGCTGCCACGGTGCGGGCCTTGGAGGCGGCGGGCGAGGGCGCTGCCCAGGCCTTTGGCGCCATCAGCGACCCGGCGACGCGGCTCGACAAGTGGGTCGAGAAAGGCCTCAGCAAAGGCGTTTCGGGTTCGGCCGAGATGGCCCGGATGGCCTGCCAGGTGCTGCGTGACGGGGCCGCGCTGGCCCTGATGCCCGATGATTCGCCCACCCGGCTCAAGGGCACGCCGGGTCGCGCCAAGCGGGTGGCCTGGTGCCAACCGATTCCGCTCGACGAAGTGCGCGCGGTGAGCAAGGCGCTGCATTGCTCGATCAATGACGTGCTGCTGGGCTGCGTGGCCGGCGCCCTGGGCCAGTACCTCCAGCTACGCGGCGACTCGGTGGCGGGCAAGGAAATACGCGCCATGGTGCCGGTCAATCTGCGGCCCATGGCGCCCAGCTACGAGCTGGGTAACAAGTTTGGTCTGGCCCCGGTGGTGCTGCCGATTGGCGTGGACAACCCGCTGGCGCGGGTGTTTGAGGTGCGTCGGCGCATGAGCGCGCTCAAGGGCAGCATGCAGCCGCTGCTGAGTTTTGCCCTGCTGGCGGTGGCCGGTATGGTGGTCAAACCGGCGCAGGACGCCATGCTTAACTTGTTTTCCAAAAAGACCACGGCGGTCATGACCAATGTGCCGGGGCCGCGTGAAAAACTGCACTTTTGCGGTGCCACTTTGGAGCAGGCGCTGTTCTGGGTGCCGCAATCAGGCACTGTAGGCTTGGGCGTGTCGATCTTGAGCTACGGCGGCGGCGTGCAGTTTGGCCTGATCAGCGACACCACGCTGTGCCCCGACCCGCAGGCCATCATCGACCAGTTCGAGCCCGAGTTTGCCAAACTGACCCTGCTGACGCTGATGCTGCCCTGGGGGGCGTAATGGTTCAGTCTTCCAGCTCGGCCTTGGCCAGTTCGACGTCCAGGCGTTCCATGGCATCAACGGGCTGGGCGCGGGCGGCCTGCTGGTACAGGCGGGTGGCTTCCTTGACCACGGTCTCGCCTTCGAGCATCAGCATGGCGCGGGCGTATTCGACCATGCCGACGGCGGACGCCATGTTGAACTTGAGCGCCTGCTGAAACAGCGTCAGCCCGGTGTGTTTGTGGGCACCATAGGCCATGGCGCCAATGAGTTCACCCACCTTGTCGATCACTTCGGCGTGAAAGGAGCCCAGCGCGATGTGGGCATCGGGGTGCGTGGGTTGCTTGCGGATGACGTGCTCCAGGTCGGTCTTGACCTTGGTGCCCAGCCCTTGCGCCAGCGCCTTGGCCACGCTGATGCCCTGGCTGTAGCGCCCCAGTGCGTAGGCGCGCAGGTAGTAGGCGTTGACGTTGTCGGGCTGCTCTTTGATCTGGCTCTCGGCGCGCTCGGCCACTTCGGCAAACAAGGCCAGTCGCGTCGCTTCCTGCTGCTCGAGGTAAGTGGCATAAATGCAGACCGCCTTGTTGGCCACGTTCAGCCCATCGAGCCCCATACCGAGCCCCAGTGACATGGACTTGTAAAACTCGCCATTGTGGAAATGTGCCCAGGCCTGCAGCAACTGGGGGTCTTGGGGCAGCGGCTCCAGATCGCCGGCGTGCAATCTGGCCCATTTTTTTTTGACGCTTTCGGCGTCGAAGTTGTAGTCTCCCGCAAACGGGAATTTTGTCCATTTCGCCATTTTTATCTCCTGTGCCCTGCCATACCGCGCCTTGTCTTTCTATTTGGCCTCCTTATTGTAGGCATCGGCCAGCTTCAGCAAGTGGCTGCGCTGGCCTGGCTCCAGATAAGGCGCCAGCAGGTTGAGCACATGCTGCGCGCCACGCAGCAGCGCGGCCTGGGCGTTTTGTTCTTCCAGCGCGTTGCGCGGGTCACGCACGTATTCATAACTGAGCCAGTAGGTCAGCACCACGACCATGCTGGTGGCAGTGGCGTCGATCTCGCGCGAGTCGATTTGCAGCGCGCCGCCACGGCGCATGCCGTCGAGCATGGCGCGGGTGGCGCGGGTTTTGTTTTTCAGGATCGACTGGAAGTGCATTTCCAGACGCCGGTTCTTGCTCAGCAGGTCGTTGAGGTCGCGGTACAAAAACCGGTACTGCCAGATCAGCTCGAACAGCGTGTGCATGAAAAACCAGGCGTCTTCAACGTCGCGCACATCGTCGCCGGCACCCAGCAGTTCGTTCAGGGGTCGCTCAAAACGGTCGAACAGCGCGTTGATGAGCTCGTCTTTGGCGGGGTAGTGGTAGTACAGGTTGCCCGGGCTGATGTTGAGCTCGGCCGAGATCAGCGTGGTTGACACATTGGGCTCGCCAAAGCGGTTGAACAACGCCAGCGTGACCTCCAGAATGCGCTCGGCAGTGCGCCGGGGGGCTTTTTTTACCATGCCGGGTCGCCTTTGGGGGGCTCGGCGGCTTGCACCACCTGGTTCAGGTTGTTCATGATGTTGTGCAGCTTGGTCAGGGCGTGGCTGATGCGGGTGGGTTCGCGCCGGGGTCGGCACAGGTGGCGGCTGGTGTCGTCGAGCACCGCATGGTTAAGCGTGATGCCGTGGTAGCCCAGTTTGCTGCTCAGACCGGTCTGGCGCGAGCGCAGCAATTGGCGCGTTTGCTGGTAGGCGTGCTCGGCCAGATGGCGGCGCTGGCTGTAGCTGAAGGTGTTGGCCAGATACAGCTCGGGGTCGCGGTGGTCGGGCTCGAACAGCACGATGTCGGTGTTGGGGTAGGCCTGCTCGTAGCTTTTGAGCCCCAGCACCAGGCGCGAGTGGATGAGCGAGCGAAAGGTCTGGCTCAGCACGGCGGGCAGGCCGCCGGCGGCAATGCGCGGAATCGGCTCGGGCGCGGCCCAGGGTGTGGCGGCATCAAGGGCGGTTTGCCGCACCGAGGCATCGAACGGCACCAGCGGGTTGATGCACAGCATCAGGTCCACGCCTTCGTCCAGCGCAATCGAGGCGTGCATGGTTTTGATCAGCGCGCCATCGACAAAATGCTGGCCGTCGATTTCAACTGGTGGGAACAACCCTGGCAGGGCGGCGCTGGCCTGCACCGCCTTGGAGATGGGCACGTGGTCCCAGCCCGGGCGGCCAAACGAGACGGCCTCACAACTGTCCAGATGGGTAGCCACCAGCGTCAGGCGGCTCTTGAGCTGGCGAAAATCGTTGCTGCGCCCCGGCTTGGCAAACAGTTTGGCCAGTTCCACATTGATTTGGGCATTGGAGAACACCCCGGTGGGCAGGCTCGGGCTCAGGTATTCGAGCGTGCGCATCAAAGACTTGCGCCCCAGCGTGCCTTGCAGGGTGCCCGCCATCAACAAACCCGGCAGCAGCATGCTGCGCGAGAAAAATTCGGCAAAGGCGGGCCGCAGCAGCCAGGCCGGATCGAACGCCTCGGCCTGGTGTTTGCGGTCTTCGATGAACAGCGAGAACAGCTGCTGCGGCGTGATGCCGTTGGCCAGCCCCGCCGCAATGAAACTGCCGGCCGACACGCCCACGTAATGCTGCAGCCGGTTGAAGTCGATGCCCTCAAGCGACTCCTGCAGCGCACACAGCGCGCCGATCTCAAAAATGGCACCCAGCGGACCACCGCCGGCCATGGCCAGGGCGATCCTGGGTGTGTGGGGTTTTTGTCGCGTCATACCTGTGCAGTGTAGGGCGCTTCAAGCCCTTGTTTATTCAGGGTTTACCTGAGCAGCCGGTGCTGCCGGTGCTGCCTTTTTGGCTGCGGGCACCTTGCGCG
>NZ_JACUUE010000170.1 GCF_014859475.1 Rhodoferax sp. | reverse complement strand
TCTCGACCTATACCTTGGCAAGGTATCGCTCTACCAACTGAGCTATTCCCGCATTGCAAGCGTCAGATTATAAGGGTAAATTTCTTCTAATCGCCTCTCAAAAAACCAATTTTCTTAATGTTTGATGGCATCGGTTGTTGCCTGAGCAGCCAGGCTGACTTCTGCCTGCGCGGACACAACAGGAACCTCTTCAGGCAAAGCCGTCGGCATGCGCTCCAGCGCCACTTCCAGCACTTTGTCGATCCAGCGCACAGGCACAATTTCGAGTCCGTTTTTGACGTTCTCAGGAATTTCCTGTAAATCCTTGGCGTTGTCCTCCGGAATCAACACGGTCTTGATGCCACCGCGCAGCGCGGCCAGCAATTTCTCTTTCAAACCGCCAATGGCCGTGACCTCGCCGCGCAGGGTAATTTCACCTGTCATGGCGACACCGCAGCGCACCGGAATGCCGGTCATGGCCGAGACAAAAGCGGTGGTCATGGCCGCGCCCGCACTGGGGCCGTCCTTGGGTGTGGCGCCGTCGGGCACGTGGATGTGAATGTCTTTTTTCTCGAAAAATTCGTCCTTGATGCCCAGCCGATGTGAACGGCTGCGCACCACGGTGCGGGCCGCTTCCACCGATTCCTTCATCACGTCGCCCAGCGAGCCGGTGCGGGTGATGACGCCTTTGCCGGGCACCATCGCGGCCTCGATGGTGAGCAGATCGCCACCCACCTCGGTCCACGCCAGGCCGACGACCTGGCCCACCTGATTCATTTTTTCCGCGCGGCCGTAATCAAATTTGCGCACCCCCAAAAATTCGCTCAAGTTGGCGGCAGACACCACCACCTGCCCAGTCATTTGTTTGAGTTGCAGGCCCTTGACCACTTTGCGGCAAATTTTCGAAATATCGCGCTCCAACGAGCGCACACCTGCTTCGCGCGTGTAGTACCGAACAATGTCGCGCACCGCGTCTTCGGTAACCTCAAGTTCGGATTCCTTGACGCCGTTGTTGCCCAGTTGCTTGGGCAACAGGTAGCGCAGCGCAATATTGGTTTTTTCGTCTTCGGTGTAGCCCGACAGCCTGATCACCTCCATGCGGTCGAGCAGCGCGGGCGGGATGTTCATGGAATTCGAGGTGGCAACGAACATCACGTCGCTCAAGTCAAAATCAACCTCGACGTAGTGGTCGGCAAACTTGTGGTTTTGCTCGGGGTCGAGCACCTCCAGCAGCGCGCTTGATGGGTCGCCGCGGAAATCAGTGCCCAGCTTGTCGATTTCATCAAGCAAAAACAAGGGGTTGCGCGTGCCGACCTTGCTCAGGCTTTGCATTACCTTACCCGGCATGGCGCCGATATAGGTGCGCCGGTGGCCGCGAATCTCGGCTTCGTCACGCATGCCGCCCAGGGCCATGCGCACGTACTTGCGCCCGGTCGCCTTGGCAATCGATTGCCCGAGCGAGGTCTTGCCCACGCCGGGCGGCCCAACCAGACACAAAATGGGCGCCTTGACCTTGTCCACGCGTTGCTGCACCGCCAGGTATTCCAGAATGCGGTCTTTCACCTTGTCGAGGCCGTAATGGTCTTCGTTGAGCACCGTTTCGGCATTGAGCAGGTTGTGTTTGATCTTGGTCTTGTTGGCCCACGGCAGGCCGGTGAGCACGTCGATGTAGTTGCGTATCACCGTGGCTTCGGCTGACATGGGCGACATCAGCTTGAGCTTTTTCAACTCGCCCTCGGCCTTTTTCAGGGCGTCCCGGGGCATCTTGGCGGCTTTGATCTTTTTCTCGATCTCGTCGATGTCGGCGCCGTCTTCACCCTCGCCCAGTTCTTTCTGGATCGCCTTGACCTGCTCGTTCAAATAAAAATCGCGCTGGTTTTTTTCCATTTGCCGCTTGACGCGGCCGCGAATTTTTTTATCGACGTTGAGGATATCCACTTCATGGTCGATTTGCGCAAACAGGTTTTCCAGACGATCACGCACGCTCGACAAGTCGAGCACTGCCTGCTTGCTTTCCAGCTTGAGTGGCAAATGCGCGGCAATCGTGTCGGCCAGGCGGCCCGGGTCGTCGATGCTGGTGATCGAGCTCAGGATTTCGGGCGGGATTTTTTTGTTGAGCTTGACGTACTGGTCAAACTGCTGCATGACCGCGCGGCGCAGGGCTTCAATTTCACTGACCTGCGCCTTGGTCTTGGCCTCTGGCTCGGCAGGCAACTCCACCGGTGTCACGGTGGCGGTAAAAAACTGTTCGCCATCTTCAATGTGATTGACCACGGCGCGCTGCTGGCCTTCCACCAGCACCTTGACGGTGCCATCGGGCAGCTTGAGCATTTGCAGGATGGTGGAGATACAGCCCATCTCGAACATGTCGGACACCTCAGGGTCGTCCTTGGCGGCGGCTTTTTGCGCCACCAGCATGATGCGACGGTTCGCGTTCATGGCGGCATCAAGGGCCTTGATGCTCTTGGGGCGCCCCACAAACAAGGGGATCACCATGTGCGGAAAGACCACCACATCGCGCAAGGGCAGCAAGGGCAGATCTGCCGGAATGGCAGGCATTAGTGATTGACCAGACATGAAGGGTCCTTAAATTACCGGAATGACAATGATTCGAAACGCCTACTCAATCAAGCCTTTTTGGCAAGTTCACGGTAAACCAGCAAAGGCGGCTTGTTGTCTTCTATGGTGGTCTCATCGAGCACCACTTTTTCGACGTTCGTCTGATTGGGAAGATCAAACATGGTGTCGATCAGCGCCAATTCAAGGATTGAACGCAAACCACGGGCACCGGTCTTGCGGATCAAGGCTTGCTTGGCAATGGCTTTCAGGGCGTTGGGACGAATTTCGAGCTCAACGCCCTCCATGGCCAGCAGCTTGCTGTACTGCTTGACCAACGCATTTTTGGGCTCGGTCAAAATTTGCACCAGCGTGTCTTCGCTCAACTCGCCCAGCGTGGCGACCACCGGCATGCGCCCGACCAATTCGGGAATCAGGCCGAACTTGATCAGGTCTTCGGGCTCGACTTCTTTGAACACATCAGTCAGATTGCGGTTTTGCTTGCTGTGCACGGCCGCGCCAAAACCGATGCCCGATGACTCGGTGCGGTTCTCGATGACCTTTTCGAGCCCCGAGAAAGCACCGCCGCAAATGAACAGGATATTGGTGGTGTCAACCTGCACAAAATCCTGGTTTGGATGCTTGCGCCCGCCCTGCGGCGGCACGCTCGCCATGGTGCCCTCGATCAGTTTCAGCAAGGCCTGCTGCACGCCTTCGCCGGAGACATCGCGGGTGATGGACGGGTTGTCTGATTTGCGGGAAATCTTGTCAATCTCGTCGATATAAACAATGCCGCGCTGGGCCCGCTCGACCTCGTAGTTGCAACTTTGCAGCAACTTGAGGACGATGTTTTCAACGTCTTCGCCGACATAACCGGCTTCGGTCAGCGTGGTCGCGTCAGCCATGACAAACGGCACATCGAGCATGCGCGCCAGCGTTTGCGCCAGCAGCGTTTTGCCGGAACCCGTTGGGCCGATCAACAGGATGTTGCTCTTGGCGAGCTCGACCTCGTCCTTGTCGGCTTTTTCCTGGTGCCGCAGCCGCTTGTAGTGGTTGTAAACCGCCACCGCCAGAATGCGCTTGGCAGGCTCCTGGCCGATCACGTAGTTGTCGAGGTTGGCCTTGATCTCGGCCGGCGTCGGCAAACTGCTTTTTTCTTCAGTCGCCGTGGTGGGCGGCAGTTCGTCGCGAATGATCTCGTTGCACAGTTCAATGCATTCATCGCAGACAAAGACCGACGGTCCCGCAATCAGCTTTTTGACTTCGTGCTGGCTCTTGCCGCAAAAAGAGCAATACAGGGTTTTTTCACCCGACGTGCCTTTGGCCATGTCTTTACGCCCTCTTGGATAAAACCTGGTCAATCAGACCATATTCCTTGCTCTCATCGGCCGACATGTAATAGTCGCGCTCGGTGTCACGCTCAATGCGCTCGAGTGGCTGACCGGTGCGTTCCGCCAGAATCTTGTTGAGTTGCTCGCGCGTCTTCAGGATTTCGCGCGCCTGAATCTCGATTTCCGTGGCCTGACCCTGACTGCCGCCCGAGGGCTGGTGAATCAGTATCTTGGAGTTAGGCAACGAAAAACGCTTGCCCTTGGCGCCAGCGGCCAGCAAAAACGCGCCCATGCTGGCAGCCATGCCGGTGCACAGCGTGGACACGTCGGGTTTGATGAAATTCATGGTATCAAAAATCGCCATACCGGCGCTGACCGAGCCACCAGGCGAGTTAATGTAAAACGAAATGTCCTTGTCGGGATTTTCGCTTTCCAGAAACAGCAATTGCGCCACCACCAGGTTGGCCACATGGTCGTTGACCGGGCCCACCATAAAAATGACGCGCTCCTTGAGCAGGCGCGAGTAAATGTCGTAAGACCGTTCGCCCCGGCCGGACTGCTCGATCACCATGGGCACCATGCCCAAAGCCTGTGTATCCATCGCACTCATCTGTAAATTCATCATGACTCCAAAAAATTTGATGCTACTGTAGCTAAAAAAACATGGCCTCCAAGCAAATGGGGCTTGCATGCCAGACAACCAGCCCGGCACAAGCCCCATCACCCGTTAAAACGGCCGCAGGCTCAGCTTTGCACCATCAACTCGTCAAAGCTGATCGCTTTTTCAGTGACCTTGGCCTTGGACAAGACAAAGTCCGTCACATTGTTTTCCAGCACCACCGTTTCGACCTCGGCCATGCGGTTGTTGTCGCTGAAGTACCAGCGCTCCACCTCAGAGGGTTTTTCGTAGCTGGAAGCCAGTTCCTTGACATGCGCCTTGAGCTGCTCCAGCGTGGCCTGCAGCGCGTTGGCGCGCACCAGTTCGGCCACCACCAAACCCAGGCGCACGCGGCGCTCAGCCTGTGGGCGGAACACGTCGTCGGGAATAGCCACCTTGTCAGCGTCCTTGATACCGCGCTTTTTCAGGTCGGCGCGGGCGCCTTCGAGCAAACGCGCCATTTCTGCTTGCACACTGGCGGTGGGCAAATCGAGCTCGGCAGCGGCCACCAGCGCATCCATGACGGCGGCCTTGTTGCGCGCCAGCAAACGGAACTTGACTTCGCGTTCCAGATTTTTCTTGATGTCGGCGCGCAAGCCTTCAACGGTGGCATCTGCGATACCCAGCGATTTGGCCAGTGCCTCGTTGACTTCAGGCAGATGCGCGGACTCGATTTTTTTCACGGTCACCATGAAGTCAGCCGTTTTGCCGGCCACGTCCTTGCCGTGGTAGTCGGCGGGAAATGCCAGCGGGAAAGTCT
>NZ_JACUUE010000169.1 GCF_014859475.1 Rhodoferax sp. | reverse complement strand
ATGGTGTTGATCTCGCTATGCGCCTGCACAGCGGCCGCTTCCGCATGGAGCGGCACACCAGCATGTAGCAGGCGTGCCTCGGGTAAAGCAGTGCGTACCGCTTTCGCCGCTTTAGCCAGTGCATTGCCCACCAAAGCATTGCCGTCGAGTGACATGGCGGATTGGTCAAGCTCAAACATCAGGACCATCCATTCCATGCCAGGCTGAGAGACCACCGACTCGCCCTCGCGGCTGCGAGCGCGGGTCTCAGTGGCGCGAGCCATCCACCATTGTGGCCATAGAGCCAGTGGATCGGCTCCCCAGTCTGTCAGCCGCACTGCACCGGGTTGAATCAAAGCCATAAGGGCCGACTGGGTTTGGATCGGCACCGGGGTTACCTCCAGCCAACGACGCTGCGCCTGAGTCAGCAGGCGATCCCGCCAAGGTGCATAGAACGCTGTCATGGCCGACAAAGCTGATGGGTCAGCAGGCTGAACGACGTGCCATCCCAGCCCATTGGGCAGGGCTTGGCGCCAAGTCATAGCGGCCTGCTTGGTCTGAGCCCAGGCTGGCGCCCCCACCAAGACCACGATTTGGCGCGAAGCCTGCTCGACGAGTCGATGCGTAGCTATGCTGACTTCCAGTGATTGCTCGTCTTGCGGCAGCAAGGCCAGCACATCGGTATCCAACCGCGGTTGCTGCCAGAACGACCATTGCTGTACTGCCACGGCCAGTACCACGGCCAACCACAGCCAAGCCAATAACCGCCACTGTCGGTCACCAGGCACGCCGGCAAGAGGCTGTGCATCAATCAAAAAGGGCTTCCTCGTTTCTGCTCAAAGTCTGAGCGGTTTGATGGTCACTCATGCGGATCAGCGTGCTGTCGCCCTGTGCGTCTTGCCATTGCACCAGTCGCACCTGCCTTTCGCCAGTCAGTTCCACGCGCGTTGCCCAATTGCTTAGCGCCGAATCCCTTGGCGTTAACAGCAGGCGCCAGCCCGATGCGCCAAGCAGTTCGCCCTCGACGATAAATCGCTTTGCCAGCAGCGGCAGATCAACACTCAGCAAAGCGAACATTAGCTCGGTGATGAGCCCAACCATGGCCTCGTGGCCAGACTCCAATTGCCGCGACACGCTGCCATCCCCCTGTCTGCTGATTAAGCGTTCGCGCGTCAGCAGCAACGTTGCCGAAAATGGCTCCCTCGTGTGCCAGACCACACCACGTTGCCTAGCTACCAGAAAGTCCCCGTGCGAAATCAATGGTTGCCGAAAACCCTTGATCGATTTACGCTGTTCGAATTGGCCACGCACCACCGGGGCATCAGCCAGGCGTTGGCTCACTTTAGCGATCAAACCGGCCTGCGCATCAGCCGCCCACAGCGGCAGGAAAAACCCGGCGAACGCGACACCCAAACAGTTGCGTCGTGTGAACACCATCGCCTTCAAGTTTGCACCCCGAGGCGAGCCCAAAGACACTCGGGGCAAACGAAGCGCATTTCGCGTGTGATCAAGTCCACGGCAACTTGGATGGTGTAGGCAGTAGTCAGCTTTTGGCCACTCGCCGCATCGGTGATAAGGTACTCCAGCTTGAGACGGTTTTCCCATTCGATGATGCGGGCCTGCACATGCAGTTTCTGGCCCAAAGTTGCCGGCCGCACGTACTTCAGCCGCATGTCCACGATTGGCCAGGCAAATCCGGAGGATTTCATCTCTTTGTAGCCGTAGCCCAGTTCATCCATCAAGGCACTGCGGGCCAACTCCATAAACCTGGCATAGTGACCGTGCCAGACGATATCCATCGGGTCGATATCAAAAAATGCGGGGGTAACCTCGACCACGTGAGTGAGGTTGTTTGGCCCTTTTGCAGATGGTCGAGTCATGTATGCACCTTCGGGGCATTGCAGCCCTCCGAGTCATATAGGCGCCAGACTCCCGCACGCTGCGCTTCCACTAGGGCATGCAACTCGCGGTCCAAGGCTCTGTCTTCTTCAACCAGTGACACGCGGAACGAAAGGTCGTTCAGAAAGTCGTCCAAGGCTGGACTCAGCACCACAGTCGGATCTTGACGCAAGCGTAGCGCCAAGCCTTGGCGTGCGGCCAACAACATGGCGGCCATGACCTGCTCGGTCAGCTCCAGAACACGCAGACAATCGCGCGCAGCAATCGTGCCCATGCTGACTTTGTCCTGGTTATGGCATTCAGTCGAGCGCGAGAACACCGAGGCGGGCATGGTGAGCTTCAGAGCCTCCGCCGTCCATGCCGAGACGCTGATTTGTACAGCCTTTAGCCCATGATTGATAGCTGCACGCGGCCCTACTGCCCCAGATAAATTGGGTGGGAGGCCATGGTTGTAGCGGGTGTCGACAAGAAGCGCTAGTTGACGGTCCATCAGGTCGGCGATGTTGGCGACAGCGCACTTCAACCCATCCATCGCAAACGCAATATGGCCACCATAAAAGTGGCCGCCGTGCAGAACCTGCTCGCTGTCGGGATCGATTATGGGGTTGTCATTGGCGCTATTGAGTTCATTCTCGATCAGAGTACGAAAGAAAGGTAGCGCATCGTCCAGCACACCGATTACGTGCGGTGCGCAGCGCAAAGAGTAGCGGTCTTGCAGGCGTTGTTCATTTCGCGCCGGACGGTCGCTCGCCAAATCTTGCCGAAGCCGGGCCGCTGCGCGTTGCTGTCCCGGGTGCGGTTTGACGGCAAAAAGGCGCTCATCAAAGTGGTGAGCATTGCCCGCACTGATAACTACATTGCAGGCTGTCAGTCGCGTGGACAGGCGCGCAATGCGCTCGGCCCGGCGCCAAGCCAGACAGGCAAGCGCCGTCATCACTGCCGTGCCATTCATGATCGCCAGGCCCTCCTTGGGCCTAAGGCGAAGCGGCTTTATTCCCACCGCCATCAAGGCATGGGCAGCACTGCAGCGCTCGCCCTGAAACAGCACTTCGCGCTCGCCGCACAACACTGCAGCAAGATAGGACAGCGGGGTGAGATCGCCGCTCGCACCCACCGAACCCTCCGCCGGGATCAGCGGCAGCACATCATGCTTCAACAGTCTCTCTAACTGCACCAGCAGGGCTACGCTGACACCCGAGAAACCCTGGGACAGCGATGCAAGGCGAGTGGCCAGCACAGCACGAGTCTCTTCTGGACTAAGCAAGCGACCCATCCCGCATCCGTGATATGTGTAGAGGTGATGCGGCAATTCGGCTATAAGTTGAGGTGGAATGGTTACGGTGCAGGAGTCACCATAGCCAGTTGTAACGCCGTAAATGACCCCATCTTCACGCAACAACCGGTCCAGGAACGCAGCCCCCCGCGCAATGCGGTCGCGAAACGTCTGTGCTGTGGAGAGCTCGGCTTGGACATTCTGGTCGGCAATGGCCAGAATGTCCTCGATCTGAAGGCGGCTGCCGTCAAAGCACACGCGAGCGGTCTTAGGGGGAAGATTTTTCATGATGAAGATTTGGAGCGACGGGAACTGCGCCCGGCTGATCCCAGAATGGAAAGAAATTGAACCATTCAAACGGTGCACGGCGCAACAGTGCCTCCACTCGTGCGACATATTGTTGCGCCAGAACAGTGGCCGCTGCCGCCCGCTGTCTGCGGGGCAAGTAGACATGCTGGGCCAGAAGCTCGAAAACCACCACGTGACCATCCCCTTCGCGGATGCAGCCCATCCAGAACAGCGGGCATTTCAGAAGTGATGCGATTATGTAGGGGCCAATAGGTAACACGGCAGGACGACCAAGAAAATCTACCTTGAGGGTGTTGTGTGCACCAATTGTCACTGGCACGCGATCACCGGCAATCGCCACGTATTCACCTGCGGCCACCTTCTTAGCGAGGAGAATCGCTGTCCCTAAATTGAACTCGGTGACTTGCATTAGCGTCACACCGCTTTTGGGGTTAAGCTTGCGCAAGATTCGATTGAAAAGCTCGGCATGACGGGTGTGGACCAGGACATTGACGTGCAAGCCGCTTTCTCGATCCGCGAGGGCTTGGCACAACTCGAGGCAACCCATGTGGGCAGTGATAAAAATACCGCCTTCACGACGCTGAACTCGCTTTAGCATGGCATCTAGGCCCTCGAATCTGACGTGATCAAAGCGATAGCGACCACTGGTTATGAGGGTCTTGTCGAGCAAGGTGGCCGCGAAGCTCAGGAAGTGACGCAGGACCGCTCTCCAACCCGGCGCCGAAGTGGGTACCCCTAGGTAGTGATGGGCCAGCTTCAAATACTCCATGGATGCTTGCCGGGCAACACGGCTTGTAGCCCAGTAATACGCCACCACTGGGTACATGCATACCAAAAACGGCACTCGTCCGAACAGGCGGTGCACACCATAGAGCAACCAGATGCCAGTGACAAATGTGCTTTCGCCAATCTGTGCCCAGTGCCTTTGACCTGTTGACGCGGTCATGACCTCGCCGCCTTTCGCCAAAGCAGGCGCGGCAAGCGCCACAGCATGCCCAGAAACAGAGTGGCATGCATTCGCGAGATTTGCACGTTGTCTAGCAACACACGAAAATGAGAGATACCGTCGCGCGGATAGGTCACGCGCGTTGGCAGGCTGATAATTTTCGCGCCACGCCAATGCAGACGGACCAAAACCTCACAGTCGAAATCCATTCGCATGCCCAATCGCTCGCGTTCGATGAGGTCGACAACTTCTGCCAACGGATAGACCCGAAACCCGCACATCGAGTCTCGGATAGTCAATGACATGGTGTTGATCCAGACCCAGATGTGAGTTGCATAGCGGGCATAGAGGCGGCCCTTGGGCACACTCTCGTCGTATATTGGACAGCCGACAATTACCGCTTGCGGATGGGCCTGTGCCATAGCCAGAAAGCGCGGTACGTCATTCACTTCGTGTTGGCCATCGGCGTCGATTTGAAGTCCATGGGTGAATCCCAGGTATTTCGCTTCCCGCAAGCCCGCCATCATGGCGGCTCCTTTGCCTTGGTTCACCGACAGACGAACCAAGGTCACTTTGGCCGGATTTTCAGAGGCCAAGGTATCAAGCACAGCCGCACAGCTCGACTCACTGCCGTCATCAACTAGTACACAGCGCAGCCCATGACGTTGCACACCCTCCAACATGTCACGAATCGTACTAGGGTGGTTGTAGACGGGGATCACTGCAACGGGCTTAAACATGTGGTGACTCTTTCAAAATCACGCGGCCGCTGGCGTGACGGCCTTTGTCAGATTCGAATACAAAGCCAAGCATGTTCTTGGTAGCGTCCCAACTTAACCTCACATACACTCGATCCCCCGGGAACACCGGAAGCTGAAACTTTAGGGCTTCCATCC
>NZ_JACUUE010000168.1 GCF_014859475.1 Rhodoferax sp. | reverse complement strand
GGTGCCAACCTGGTGAATCCAAACACCGCTCAAAGTCAAGTTCTTGGTCTTTGGTTTGCGGTTTTAAAACTTTGATCAAGCCTCTACCTATCGGCGCTGTGGCTGGCATGGGTGGTCACCGATTTCTGGTACCCCAGTATGAGGTGGCCACCCATGCCAGTCACAGCGCAGAAAAACACCGTAAAAATCCCCAAAGCCCTGGATTGCCACGTCGCTACGCTCCTCGCAATGACGAATTGAGTGACAGAGGAAATGTCGGATGCCTAAACATCGACCTCCACCGAATCCCCATGCAACTCCATCAGTTCCCGCCGCGCTGCCGCCTCACCCTTGCCCATCAGCTTGGTCATCAGCTCGGTGGTTTGCAACACACTCAAGCCGCCCAGATGCACCGGCAACAAGCGCCGCGTGTCCGGGTTCAGCGTGGTGTCCCACAACTGCTCGGCGTTCATTTCGCCCAAGCCCTTGAAGCGGCTGATGGTCCAGGCGGCTTCGCGCACGCCCTCTTTGCGCAGCTTGTCCAGAATGGCGTCGAGTTCACCTTCGTCGAGCGCATAGGCCTTGGACGCCGGCTTTTTGCCGCGCGCAGGCGCATCCACGCGAAACAACGGCGGGCGAGCCACAAAGACATGGCCGGTGTCGATCAGCTTGGGAAAGTGTTTGAAAAACAGCGTTAACAGCAGCACCTGGATGTGTGAGCCATCGACGTCGGCATCGCTCAGGATGCAAATCTTGCCGTAGCGCAGGCCGCTCAGGTCGGGGCCGTCGTCGGGGCCATGCGGGTCAACGCCAATGGCCACGGCGATGTCGTGAATTTCGTTGTTGGCAAACAGGCGGTCGCGGTCCACTTCCCAGGTGTTGAGCACCTTGCCGCGCAAGGGCAACACGGCCTGGCTTTCCTTGTTGCGGCCCATTTTGGCACTGCCACCGGCCGAGTCACCTTCGACCAGAAAAACCTCGTTCTCGGCAATGTCGCGGCTCTCGCAGTCGGTCAGCTTGCCCGGCAACACCGCCACCCCCGAGCCCTTGCGTTTTTCAACCTTCTGACCGGCCTTTTGGCGGCTTTGCGCGGCCTTGATGGCGATCTCGGCCAGCTTTTTGCCGTATTCGACGTTCTGGTTCAGCCACAGTTCCAGCGCCGGGCGCACGAAGTTGGATACCAGGCGCACCGCATCGCGCGAGTTCAGACGCTCCTTGATCTGGCCCTGAAACTGCGGGTCGAGCACCTTGGTGGACAGCACATAACTGGCGCGGGCAAAGACATCGTCTGGCAGCAGCTTGACCCCCTTGGGCAGCAGCGAATGCATTTCGACAAAACTCTTGACCGCCGTGTAAAGGCCATCGCGCAGGCCCGATTCATGCGTGCCGCCGGCCGGGGTCGGTATCAAATTGACGTAACTCTCGCGCACCGGTTGGCCGTCTTCGGTAAATGCCACGCACCAGGCTGCGCCCTCGCCATCGGCAAAACTGTCGTTATTGGCATCGGCAAAACCTTCGCCTTCAAACAGCGGAATGACAGGCTCACCGGTCAGGGTTTGCGTCAGGTAATCGCGCAGGCCTCCCTTGAACAGCCAGGTTTGCGTCTCTTTGGATTTTTCTTGCACCAAAGTGACAGAAACCCCCGGCATCAGCACCGCCTTGCTGCGCAGCAGGTGCTCCAGATGCGCCATGGGCAGCGCCATCGACTCGAAGTATTTGCCATCGGGCCAGACCCGCACCGTGGTGCCACTCTTGCGCTCGCCCTCACCCGCTGGTCGGATCACCAGCGGCTCGATCACGTCGCCACCGGCAAACACCAGGCGCGCCACCTGGCCTTCACGGTAGGTGGTGGCTTCCAGGCGCAGCGACAGCGCATTGGTCACGCTCACGCCCACGCCATGCAGACCGCCGGAAAAGCTGTAGGCACCGCCCTTGCCCTTGTCGAACTTGCCGCCGGCGTGCAACTGGGTGAACACCAGCTCGATCACCGGCGCGTGCTCGGTGGGGTGCATGCCAAACGGGATGCCGCGGCCGTCGTCTTCCACGGTGATGGAGCCGTCGGTGTGCACGATGGTCTTGATCTTTTTGCCGTGCCCGGCGAGCGCTTCGTCGGCGGCGTTGTCAAGCACTTCCTGAATCACGTGCATCGGGCTGTCGGTGCGCGTGTACATGCCCGGGCGCTGCTTGACCGGCTCCAGGCCTTTGAGCACGCGGATCGAGTTTTCGGAATATTCGGGATTGGGTTTGCTTGCCATAGCGGCGCATTGTAATCAGGCGAGCTTCGAACAACTGGATGGATAACCAGCCTTGTCATGTATCCGTTCAAAGCCAATCTGCGCGCAGCAGAATTCGGTATATTCCGCGCATGCCAAATACTTCCAGGACACTGTCAATGACCCAGGTGCTGCTGTGCGGCGCCGCCATCGTCACGCTGTCCATGGGCATTCGCCACGGCTTTGGGCTGTGGCTGCAGCCCATGACGCAAAGCCTCGACTGGAGCCGCGAAACCTTTGCCTTTGCGCTGGCCATCCAGAACCTGACCTGGGGCGTTGCCGGCATTTTTGCCGGCATGCTGGCCGACCGCTTTGGCGCGTTCAGGGTGATCGTGGGCGCAGCGCTGCTCTACGCGCTGGGGCTGCTTGGCATGGCTTATGCCAGTACGGCACTGCAACTTTCCCTGAGCGCCGGGGTGCTGATCGGCATGGCCCAGGCGGGCACCACCTACGCCATCATTTACGGCGTGATTGGCCGCAACATCAGCGCCAGCAAACGCTCCTGGGCCATGGGCGTGGCAGCGGCGGCGGGCTCGTTTGGCCAGTTTTTGATGGTGCCCACCGAAGGTTTTCTGATTGACTTTTTGGGTTGGCAAGAGGCGCTGGTGGCGCTGGCGCTGGCCGCGCTGCTGATCATGCCGCTGGCCTGGGGCTTGCGCGAACCGGGCTTCAGGGGCGGTGCCGGACATTTTCGCGAGCAGTCCATCGTGCAGGCGCTGCGCGAAGCGTTTCAATACCGCAGCTTTCAGTTGCT
This sequence comes from Rhodoferax sp., assembly GCF_014859475.1. Lineage (GTDB taxonomy): Bacteria > Pseudomonadota > Gammaproteobacteria > Burkholderiales > Burkholderiaceae_C > Rhodoferax. Next base: position 2,298 of record NZ_JACUUE010000168.1, on the reverse strand, counting down.
GATGGCGGGTTACTTTGTCTGCGGCTTCCAGGTGGTGTTCATCGGTGTGCACATGCCCAGTTATTTGAAAGACCAGGGCTTGGCCTCGAACGTGGCAAGCATCTCGCTGGCGCTGATCGGGCTGTTCAATGTGTTTGGCACCTACGCGGCGGGCGTGCTGGGCCAGCGCATGCAGAAAAAGAACATCCTGGCCTTCATTTACCTCGCGCGCGCCGTTGTCATCAGTGTCTTTTTGCTGGTGCCACTGTCGCCCATGAGTGTCTATGTGTTCTCTGCGGTAATGGGGCTATTGTGGCTGTCCACCGTGCCGCCGACCAACGCCACCGTGGCGCAGATTTTTGGCGTGGCGCATTTGTCGATGCTCGGCGGGTTTGTCTTTTTCAGCCACCAGATCGGCTCCTTCATGGGCGTCTGGCTGGGCGGTTATTTGTTTGACCGCACCGGCAGCTACGACATCGTCTGGTACATCGCGATTGCGCTGGGCGTGCTGGCAGCGCTGGTGAACCTGCCCATCAAGGAAGCCGCCATTGTGCGCACGCCTGCGCCTCAAGGGGCTTGAAGCCATGAAGCCGATCCAGAAAACTCTGCTCTACGCCAGCTTGGCTGTCGTGCTTGGCCTGGTGTTCACCCTTTACACCCGGCCCGACTTTGTCATGACGCTGGCCAACCAGGTGTGGGGATGTTTCTGATGCTGCAACACAATTTTGACGAACCATCTGGCTGGGTGCAGCGCTGGCAGCACTTGATGCCCGTCGGTGCAACTGTGCTGGACGTGGCCTGCGGCTTTGGGCGCCACATGCAATGGCTGGGTGCCAGAGGCTGCCATTGCACCGGCATCGACCGCTCGGCCGCGGCACTGGCACAGGCCAGTCGCTACGGCGAGACGGTGCAGGCGGACATCGAGGGCGGCGACTGGCCCCTGCTCGACAACAACCTGCCCCGGCAGTTCGACGTAGTGCTGGTCACCAACTACCTGTGGCGGCCGCTGTTCCCGGTGCTGCTGCAAAGCCTGGCGCCGGGTGGCTTGCTGCTGTACGAAACCTTTGCGCTGGGCAATGAAACCGTGGGCAAACCCGCCAGCCCCGACTTTTTGCTGCGTACCGGCGAATTGCTGCAGCTGTGCCAAGGCCTGCGCATTGTGGCGTTTGAAGATGGCTTTCTGCCCAAGCCGCCTCGCTTCGTACAGCGCATTGCCGCCGTCGGGCCGCCGCCCACTGCCGCAGCGCCCGCCCCGGCTCACGTGCAGCCGGTGCGCTACCCACTCTCGCTAAAATGAGCGGTTAAACCATTACACGCAGGACAAAATGCCTAACTCAAAGCCTTTCCTCACCGGCAGCATCGTCGCCCTGGTCACGCCCATGCACCCTGATGGCAGCGTGGACTACCCGGGCTTACGCAAGTTGATCGACTGGCACATTGCCGAGGGCACAGATTGCATTGGCGTGGTCGGCACCACCGGCGAGTCACCCACCGTGAACGTGCAGGAGCACTGCGAGATCATTCGGGTGGCAGTGGAGCAAGCCAACAAGCGCGTGCCGATCATGGCCGGTTGCGGTGCCAACTGCACCTCAGAGGCCATCGAACTGGCCCGCTTTGCCAAAAAAGTGGGTGCCGACAGCCAGTTGCAGGTGGTGCCTTACTACAACAAGCCCACCCAGGAAGGCCAATACCTGCACTTCAAGTCGATTGCCAAAGCGGTCGAGCTGCCCATGGTGCTGTACAACGTGCCCGGGCGTTCCGTGGCCGACATGGCGCTCGAAACCGTGCTGCGCCTGACCCAGGTGAGTGGCATTGTGGGTATCAAGGAGGCCACCGGCAACATCGACCGCGCCCAATGGCTGATTCGTCAGGCACCGAAAAACTTTGCCATTTTTTCTGGCGACGACCCCACCGCCGTGGCACTGATGCTGTGCGGTGGTCACGGCAACATCAGCGTCACGGCCAATGTGGCGCCGCGCCTGATGCACGAACTGTGCGTGGCCGCCCTGGCCGGCGATGTCAAACGCGCCATGGAAATTCAATTCAAGCTGATGCCGCTGCATAAAAACCTGTTTATCGAAGCCAACCCGATTCCCGTGAAATGGGCAGTGGCGCGCATGAATTTGTGCGGCGGTACGCTGCGCTTGCCCATGACCGAGCTGACCCCGGCCAACGCGCCGGTGGTGGAGGCCGCCTTGCGCGAAGTTGGCCTGCTTTAACGCAATATCAGCACCGTTTTTCATTTGCCGCCCCGATATCTCACCTGAAGGATTTTTTGTGAACCCTATTTCCAGACTCGCCCTGCTTGGCCTGACCCTG
>NZ_JACUUE010000167.1 GCF_014859475.1 Rhodoferax sp. | reverse complement strand
CGTACCCGGCCCGATACCGCACACGGACCTTGAACAGAGACTTCGTCATTGCGAGCCATCCGTACCCTGCCCGATACCGCACACGGACCTTGAACAGAGACTTCGTCACTGCGAGCGTAGCGCGGCAGTCCATGCAGTCCGGGGGCATGGATTGCGTCACTTCGTTCGCAATGACGGGGCTGTTCATGGAAAGCGAAGCGTGGCAATCCATGTCTGCCACTACCCACCCATGACCATGACAACTTACAGCCAACTTGACGCCTGGATAGACGCGCACTTTGACGAACAGGTGCGCTTTTTGCAAGAACTCATCCGTGTGCCCACCGACACGCCGCCAGACAACAACGCGCCGCGCGCCGAGCGCACGGCCAAGCTGTTGCAAGCCATGGGCATCTAGGCCGAAAAGCATCCTGTACCTGAAGCGGCGGCACCAACACCAACGTGGTGCCAGGCACCGTCAACTTCAAGCTGGACAGGCGCATGATCAACGCCACCGAGGTCGAGGACACGCCGCTCTACACCGACGTGCGCCTGTTTGCCCAGGCCGGCATTGCGGGCGTGATCTATGGCGTCGGGCCGCGGGTGTAAAGTGCGTGCCATCCATTTTTTACAAGGAGACATCAATGAGCCATGAACTGTCTGACGCCGAGCAAGCCCTGGGCGACGCATCACGCGACTACCACCGCTTTCCTACCCGCGGCAAGATATCGGTCAACGCCACCAAACCGCTGGTGAACCAGCGCGACCTGGCGCTGGCCTACTCGCCCGGCGTGGCGTACCCCTGTCTCGACATCCAGGCCAACCCCGACCTGGCCTACGACTTCACCAGCCGCGGCAACCTGGTGGGTGTGGTCACCAACGGCACGGCGGTGCTGGGCCTGGGCGACATTGGCCCGCTGGCCGGCAAACCGGTGATGGAGGGCAAGGGCTGCCTGTTCAAGAAATTTGCCGGCATCGATGTGTTTGACATCGAGCTGGCCGAACGCGACCCCGACAAACTGGTCGAGATCATTGCCGCGCTGGAGCCCACGCTGGGCGGCATCAACCTCGAAGACATCAAGGCGCCCGAGTGTTTCTACATCGAAGAAAAACTCAAGGCGCGCATGGGCATTCCGGTGTTCCACGACGACCAGCACGGCACCGCCATCATCAGCAGCGCCGCGCTCATCAACGCGCTGGAACTGGTGGGCAAAAACATTGCTGACGTGAAAGTGGCGGTGTCGGGCGCCGGCGCAGCGGCCATTGCCTGCCTGAACGTGATGATCGGCCTGGGCGTGCAGGTCAAGAACGTGTTTATTTGCGACTCCAAGGGCGTGGTTTACAAAGGCCGTCCCGGCGGTTATGACGCGTCCAAAGCCCGCTTCGAGCAAGACACCAGCGCCCGCACGCTGGCCGATGCCGTCAATGAGGCCGATGTGTTTTTGGGCTGCTCGGCCGCTGGCGTGCTGACACAAGACATGGTCAAGTCCATGGCCAGCCAACCCATCATCCTGGCATTGGCCAACCCCGAGCCCGAAATCCGCCCGGAACTGGCCAAGGCGGTGCGGCCCGACTGCATCATTGCCACCGGCCGCTCGGACTACCCGAACCAGGTCAACAACGTCCTGTGTTTCCCGTACATCTTCCGTGGCGCGCTGGACTGCGGCGCCACCCAGATCACCGAAGCCATGAAGCTGGCCTGCGTGCACGAAATCGCCGCCCTGGCCAAGGCCGACATCAGCGAAGAAGTGGCCCATGCCTATGCCGACCAGGACTTGGCCTTTGGTGTCGATTTCATCATCCCGAAGCCCTTTGATTCGCGTCTTATTTTGCGCATTGCGCCCGCCGTGGCGGCAGCGGCCGAGGCCTCAGGCGTGGCCAAGCGCCCGATCAAGGACATGGACGCTTACCGTCGCCAACTGTCGCTCTTTGTTTACTCCACCGGCCTGCTGATGGAACCGGTTTTCAGCGCTGCCCGCAATGCCCCCGACAGCGCCAAACGGGTCGCCTATGCCGAAGGTGAAGACGATCGCGTGCTGCGCGCGGCGCAACTCGTGATCGAAGGCGGGCTGGCTCGCCCCATTTTGATTGGCCGCCCGGCGGTGATCGAAGCGCGTATTCTGAAAGCCGGCCTGCGCCTGCAACTGGGCCGCGACTTTGACTGCTGCAACCCCGAAGACGACCCGCGTTTTCGCCAGTACTGGGAAACCTATCACCAGGTCATGGGCCGCCATGGTGTCAGCCCCGAGGCCGCCAAGGCCGCCGTGCGCCGCTCCACCACCACCATCGCCGCGTTGATGGTCAAGCTCGGTGATGCCGACGCCATGCTGTGCGGCCTGCATGGGCGCTTTGACGTGCACCTCGACCATGTGCGCGACATCCTGGGCGTCCGGCAAGGCGCCTTCGGCTTTGCCACCCTGAACGCGCTGATGCTGGAGCAATATTCCATCTTTGTGGCCGACACCTACGTCAACGAAGACCCCAGCGCCGAACAACTGGCCGACATTGCCCGCATGGCCGCCGACGAAGTGCGCCGCTTTGGCATTGCGCCCAAGGTGGCGTTTTTGTCGCACTCCAGTTACGGCTCGTCCAAACGGAGTTCGGCGTGCAAGATGCGTCAGGCATGCGACTTGTTCAAGGCCGCCTGCCCCGACATCGAGTGCGACGGCGAGTTGCAGGGCGATGCCGCCTTGTCGGAAGACATCCGCAGCGCCACCCTGCTCGACAACACCCTGAGCGGCGCGGCCAACATCCTGATCTGCCCAAACCTGGACTCGGCCAACATCCTGTTCAATGTGCTCAAGATGACGGGCAGCAACGGCCTCACCGTGGGCCCCATCCTGCTGGGCTCGGCCGCCACCGCGCATGTGCTCAACCCGTCCAGCACGGTGCGCCGGGTTGTCAACATGACGGCGCTGGCGGTGGCCGATGTGAGCGCTTTGCGCTGAGCTGCACATGTGCAAAAAGAAGGGGGTTGCGTGAAGCGGCCCCATTCTGTCGTCTTGCGGACGAGGCGCAGCTTGCGGAACACCTGCCATCGGAAAATTGCTTTGTCTTGAGATCGGGGCGGCTGGCGGTTTCGACAACCTGCCCCGATGAACCAGGCAAACCATGGCGGCTCGTCTGGACAAATGCCCATGCGGTGGCCAGAATCAAGGCATCAGAATGACCGAGCGGGATGGCCATCCTCACCCTCGGCAAGCTCTTACCGGATGGCAACACAAAGGAGTGCGATATGACCCGCCATGACAAACCCGTGGAACTTGAGTCGGTCCAGTGCGATGTATGCATGAAGGAAGTGCCCGTGTCCGAAGCCACCGTGCCCGAGGCCACAGACTATGTTGTCCATTTTTGCGGCCTTGAGTGCTATGAAAAATGGAAGGCGCAGGGCAAGGAAACCAGAGCGCAGCCCAAGCACCAGGCCTCCTGATGGCTCGTTGGCTGGTCTGCGTCTGGCTCCTGGCGAGCGTGACCGGCGTATCTGCATCCGCCATCTTGCCCGGCACAGAGCCTCCCCTTTGGTTTGACGCCAATCGACCCAGCGCGCAGGCGCAGCAGGCGGTGCAGATTTTGCTCACCGCCGCCGATGAGGGGCTGGAGCCGGCCCACTACCAGGCCGCTGAGCTGAACCTGGCCGTGACGCGGGCGGGTGCTGATGAAGCGCTGACGCCAGCAGAACAAAACCAGCTGGACCGCGCCTTGACCCAGGCGATGCAGCATTACCTGCGCGACCTGAGCCTCGGGCGGGTGAACCCGCGGCAGATCAAAGCCAACTTTGCGCCGTCGGTCGGCCCGGCCACCGACATCAACGGCTGGCTGCGCACGGCCGTGCGCGAGCAGCGGCTGAGCCAGGCGGTGACGCAGCTGGCCACGCAAGCACCCATGGCGGCCCCGTTGCGCCAGGCGCTGGCCCAGTACCGCGCGCTGGTCAATCACCCGGCGTGGCAATCCCCCCTGGCGCCCCTGCCCGCACGCAAGCTGGAGCCCGGACAAGCCTGGCCAGGCTTGCCTTTGCTGGCCCAACGCCTGCAGGCGCTGGGCGATCTGTCCGCCGGGATGCCGGTTCCTGAAAGGCTTGAAGGGGAATTGCTGACTGCGCTGATGCGTTTTCAGGAACGCCACGGTCTCGACACCGACGGTGTTCTGGGGCGCAGAACGCTGCAGCAACTGAACGTGGTGCCCGGGGAACGCGCCGTGCAGATTGCACTGACACTGGAACGGCTGCGCTGGACGCCGCTGCGCCAGGCCGCGCGCATGGTGGTGGTGAATGTGCCGGAGTTTGTGCTGCGCGCCTACGCGGTGCACAGCGGAAAAATCGACGTCAAGCTGACCATGAAAGTGATCGTCGGCAAGGCGCTCGACACGCGCACGCCCCTGTTCGACGAGGAAATGCGCTTCATCGAGTTCAGTCCCTACTGGAACGTGCCGCCCTCGATAGCGCGCCAGGAAACAGTGCCCCGGCTGCGCGCTGATCCGGACTATCTGGCGCAGCAGGAAATGGAGTTTGTTGGCCCCGGCGGCCAGGTGATCACCAGCATGGCACCCGAGCACATCGACGCGGTGCTGGCGGGCAAGTGGCGCATTCGCCAGCGGCCGGGCCCCAAGAATGCGCTGGGCGACATCAAGTTCGTCTTTCCCAACAACAGCAACATCTACCTGCACCACACGCCAGCACCCAACCTGTTCGAGCGCGACCGGCGCGACTTCAGCCACGGTTGCATCCGCGTGCAAGACCCGGTGACGCTGGCCAAGTTTGTGTTGCAGGACGACCCCGGTTGGCCCGAGGCGCGCATCCAGGCGGCGATGGCCAGCGGCCAGTCGAGCACCCTGCGCCTGAAGCAGCCATTGACCGTGCTGATTGCCTACAGCACCGTGGTGGCCAAGGCCGGCCGGGTGTTTTTTTACCCTGACCTCTATGGCCATGACCGCCTGTTGGCGCAGGCATTGCGCCAGCAGGCAGCCAACTTGACCCCATCAGCCTGGCGAATAGGCAGAAATCCTTAAAGCTTCGTCAGTAAAATCTGTGGGCGAGTTGCGGCTCAGGAAGCTTACCAAGCACGTGGTACAGGGCGAGTTCTGTGATTCGAAACGTCCGAAAACCGTAGGATTTTCTCATGGTCACTTTGACCTTGTTGTTCAAACCTTCCACAACGCCACTGGAGAACTGCTTTTTGGCCCGGAAGTAGTTGAGGATCAACTCGCGGTGGCTGCGTAGTGTCTTGGCCACCAGCTTTCTGGCCTCCGATGAGCGCACATCATTGAGTGCCTCATTCATTTTGGCCACGATGTGAAAGCGATCGAGTATGTTCAGTGCATTGCTGCAGCGTTCAC
>NZ_JACUUE010000166.1 GCF_014859475.1 Rhodoferax sp. | reverse complement strand
GGCGTGCAACTCGCCGTGCTTGTCAGGGTTCAAATGAAGCTCTTCACCGGCCACGACGATGCTCCCCTGGTTGGGCTTTTCCAGCAGGTTGATGCAGCGCAAAAAGGTGCTTTTGCCCGAGCCCGAGCTGCCAATGATGCTGATCACATCGCCGGCGTGGGCTGTGAGCGACACACCCCTGAGCACCTCGTTGGCGCCAAAGCGCTTGTGGATGTTTTTGACCTGGAGTTTGAGGGGGATGGTGGTCATGGCAATGTTCATGGGTTGTCAGTCATGCACCCAGCAGGTCGCCGCTGCGAAACGGCTGGGCGCCGGCAATCTTGCCGAGCTCGCCACCTGCGGTGATGTAGCGGTCGCGGATGCGGGCATAAAACACACCAGCCACCCCCGCCGTGATGCGCTGGTGGGTGTTGGCAATCGGGTCAATGATTTCAGCCACCAGATCACCGGCTTGCAGATACTGGCCAACTTCTGCCGTAAACACCACCACACCGGGGCTGGACGCGTAAAGCGTTTCGGAACCCGCCAGCGGTGTTGCCGGGCACAGCGCCGCGGGCACTTGCGGGGGCTGCTGGCAAGCCAGAACCCCGATGAACTGCAGCCAGCCCACAACGGCTTTTGCATCGGCTGCAGCCCAGGCGTGGCTCACGTCGAGCTCGCCGCGCAGCTCGATGGTGGTGCTGCAGCAGCCTTGGGGTAGCGGCGCGTGGCAGCCCCGGGCTTGCAGGCGCTCGGCCAGTTGCCACCAGGCGCCCGACAGGCATTCATCAATGGGCCGGTTGCCCGAGCTTTTGGCCAGCAAAATCGCCCGGGCGCCCAAAAAGTGCGCCAGCGCCTGCAGCTGGGGCCAGCAGGCTTCTTCGGTGTAAAAGTGCAGCACGGCTTCGCAGTCGCAATGTAAATCAAGCATGAAGTCGGCATCATGCGCCAGCAGCAGTAGCGTGCGGCGCAGGCTTTGCAGCTCGGTCGTGGGCATTGATTGCTGCAGGTAATCACGCATGGCACGGCGCACCAAACCCACGTTGGCCAACGCATCTTCACCCAGCTGGCTGATCACAACAGGTTCAACGGCGGCAGCCAGATCGGGGTAGTGGCGGTTGAAGTTTTCCGAGGTGTCGAGCTCAAAGCGGCCCATGGGTTTGTGGTCGAGCCGCTGCGCCAGTCCGATGGGGTTGGCTACCGGCACCAGCACGATTTCGCCGTGGATTTGCCCTGCTGCCTCTGCCGCTTCAAGCAGCGCGCGCAAATGGTGCGCCACCAGCATGCCGGGTAGTTCCTCGGCGTGCAGGCTGGCCTGGATGTAAATTTTGTGACCGCTGCCGGGCTGGCCAAAATGAAAACTGGTGAGCGTTTTATGGCTGCCCAGGCTTGACGAGAGCAGCGGGTGGTCAATGCGTTGCATGGTTCGGGTTCAAAGTCTCAGCCTCTGTGTATTGCCAGGTAGGCCAGCAAGCGGCCCTCCGAAAAACGGAAGAAGCCGATCAGGCAAAACGAGGCCACCAGGTAAATGGCGGCAGCTGCCAGATAAGCCTCGAACGGCAGATAGTAGGTGGCATAAATGCGGCTTGCCGCCGAGGTGATGTCGAGCATGTTGGGCACCGCGCTGGCCAGGCTGGTGGCATGCAGCATCATGACCACCTCGTTGCTGTAGGCGGGCAGGGTGCGGCGCATGGCGCTGGGTAGCACCACCCGCAGCATGGTCTGAAAGCGGCTCATGCCGTAGGCGTGGGCGGCCTCGATCTCACCGGCGCTGGTCTCGCGGATGGCACCGGCCAGCATTTCGGCGGTGTAGCCCGCGGTGTTCAGGCTGAAAGCCAGCAGGGCGCAAAAGAAGGGTTCCTTGAAGTGGGTCCACGGCCAGACTGAATCCCAGCGCTGCTGTATCCACTCCAGCTGGCCCAGACCGTAATAAATCAGATAGACCTGAATCAGCAGCGGCGTGCCGCGAATCACAAAGGTGTAAGCGCCCACCAGCCAGCGCAGCGGTGCCCAGGGGCCGGTCAGGATTAGCGCAAAAATGAGCGACAGCACGGCACCCACGGCCAGCGATGAGAACAGCAGCCACACCGTGATAACAATCCCGTTGCCAAACAAGGCCAGGTTGTCCGGCTCAAAAATGACAGCCCATTCCATTACAGTTGCACCCTTTTTGTGCCCAGGCTGTAGCGGGCGTTGAGTTTTTTAAGGGCAAACAGGCTGATTGACGTATAGACCAGAAACAGCGCGCCGGTGAATAAAAAGAAGGCAAAGGGCGCACGCGTGGCGGCGCTGGCCTGCTTGGCCAGATAAGTCATTTCCTGCAAACCAATCAGGCTCACCAGCGCGGTGGACTTGATCAGCACCAGCCAATTGTTGGTGAAACCGGGCAGCGCGTAGCGCACCATTTGTGGCAGCGTGATGCGCAAAAATGTTTGTGATCGGCTCATGCCAAACGCCCAGGCGGCTTCCATCTGTCCTTTGGGGATGCTCAGAATGGCGCCGCGAAAGGTCTCGGTCATGTAGGCGCCGTAAATGAAACCGATGGTGATGACCCCGGCGGCAAAGGGCTCGATGTCAATGGTGGCCTCGCTGCCCATCTTTTCCAGCAGCGTGTTGATGCCAATCGTGCCGCCATAAAACACCAGCAGCATCAGTACCAGGTCAGGGATGCCGCGAATGATGGTGGTGTAAAAAGTGCCCAGCGCCACCAGCAGCGGGCGGCCCGAGAGCTTGGCAGCAGCACCAGCCAAGCCCAGCATGACGGACACCGCCAGTGCGCCCAGCGACACGCCCACCGTCAGCAGGGAGCCCTGCAAAATAACCAGTAGGTAAGACTGTGTGGTGGGGGTCATTGAGGCACCAGTGAACCGGCTCTTGACGTTTGCAGAGGAGGCCGGTTGTTTGCTGATGAATTACTTGCCGTACACGTCAAACTTGAAGTACTTGTCGTTGACGGCCTTGTACTTGCCGTTGCCGCGAAGGGTCACGATGGCCGCGTTGAGTTCCTTCTTCAAATCGTCCTGGCCCTTGCGCAGCGCCACACCGACACCGGTGCCGAAGTATTTGGGCATGTAGAGCTCTTCGCCGACAAACTGGTAATTTTCAGCACCCGGCTTGTCCAGGAAACCACCGCCCACTTCCATCACGTCAGCTACGGTGCCGTCGAGTCGGCCAGCCTTGATGTCCAGATAAACCTGGTCTTGTGCGTCATACGACACCACTTCGACACCTTGGGTCTTGAGCTCTCCCAAAGCGTATTTTTCTTGCGTGCTGGCTTTTAGTACGCCGATTTTCTTGCCTTTGATGGAGGCCGGGCCGTCGAACTTGATGTCCTTTTTCAGCACGATCTTGCTTGGTGTGTTGTAGTACTTGTTGGTGAAGTCCACCACTTTCAGGCGATCTGCGGTGATCGACATCGAACTGATGATGATGTCGTATTTCTTGGCCTGCAGGCCTGGAATCATGCCGTCCCAGGCTTGTTCGACAAACACGCATTTACGTTTGATTTCTTCGCACAGGGCGCTGGCAATGTCCACGTCGAAACCGGTAGGTTTGCCGTCAGCGGTCTTGTAGGTAAAGGGCTCGTAGGTGGCATCGATGGCCACCTTGAGGTCTTTGCCCTGGGCAAAGCTTGATGCGCACAGGGCGCTAATGGCAGCAGCGAGCAAAAGTTTTTTCATACAGTAACTTTCCGAATCAATGCCAGGAAGGATCCAGGCGGGTTAATAAAAAATTAAAAAACTGATTCTACGGTCTGGCAAAAGCCGGGCAGGGGTTGGTTTCTACTAGGTCATGCAATCGTCATGCCGGAAATGCGGTCATTCGGTGCCAGTTCTGGCATGATGTCAGCCATGGATGCCAATTTGCCGCCGCTGATTCTCGCTTTGCTCGACCCTGCACGCTACCCGGACGGCGTGGCGCGCGTTGAATTGGTGCAAACCCATATCTCGTGGGTGCTGCTGGCCGGTGACTTTGCCTACAAGATCAAAAAACCGGTCAAGCTGTCGTTTCTGGATTTCAGCACGCTGGCGCTGCGGCAAAAATATTGCCTCGAAGAGCTGCGCCTGAATCGCCGTTTTGCACCTGATCTGTATCTGGACGTGGTCGGTATTTTCAACACGCCGCAAGATCCGCAGTGGCATGGTTCTGGCGCACCGATTGAATACGCCGTCAAGATGCACCGTTTTGATGAAGCAAGCAGGCTGGATCATGTGTGCGCGCGCGGCGAACTGCAGCCCCAACACCTGTCAGCGCTGGCAGATGCTGTGGTGGCGTTCCACCAGACGGCGGCGGTGGCGCCAAAGGGTGCTTACTTTGGCTCGGGTGGGCACATTCTGCAACCCGCGCTGGACAACTTCACGGACTTGCTTCGCCTTTTGCCTGACGCGGGCCTGCAAACCCGCTTGCTCGCCATACGCGGCTGGACGCAAGCGCAATTCGAGCAACTGGCACCCCTCATGCAGGCGCGCCAGCAGGCAGGCAGGGTGCGCGAATGCCATGGCGATCTGCATCTGGCCAATATGGTGCTCATGAACGGGCGGGTGCAACTGTTCGATTGCCTCGAGTTCAACGAAGAGTTGCGCTGGATGGACGTGGCCAGCGAAATCGCGTTTGTTTATATTGACTTGCTGGAGCATCAGCAGCCCGGCCTGGCCGACTGGCTGCTCGACGAGGTCTTGAGCCGCAGTGGCGACTATGAGGCCGCGCAGGTACTGCGCTTTTATGCAGTCTATCGCGCCATGGTGCGGGCCAAGGTGGCTGCGCTGCGCTCGGTGCAAACGGGCGGCGACGACCGCGATTTGCAAGCCTACATCGCGCTGGCCGAGCGATTGCTCACGCCACCGCCGCCGTGTCTGGTGATCACCCATGGCTTGTCGGGCTGCGGTAAAACCGTGGCTTCTGATGCGCTGCTGCAATCGGACCCGCAGGCATCAACCCTGCGCCTGCGCTCGGACGTGCAGCGCAAGCGCCTGTTTGGGCTGGCGCGCACTGTCGCCAGCGGCTCGGGTGTGGGCGCTGGTATTTATGCCGCTGATGCGCATGAGCGCACCTATGCGCACCTGCGCGAGCAGGCTGCGCTGCTGCTGCAGGCCGGCTGGTCGGTGGTGGTGGATGCGGCCTTTTTAAAGCGCGCCGACCGCGATGCTTTTCGCGCGCTGGCCCAGCAAATGGGTGCCGGTTTCAGCATCCTGGCACCGCAAGCCAGCCCTGAGCAGTTGCGCCAGCGCATTGTGGCGCGCAGCGCGGCCGGGCGCGATGCGTCGGAGGCCACCCTAGCCGTGCTCGATCAGCAGATAAAAGTCGTCGAGCCTTTGGGCCCGGATGAAACGTGACGTGAAGGAGTGCCGTCATTGCGAACGCAGTGAAGATAAGCAATCCATGCAGTCGGAAGTCATGGACTGCCGCGCTACGCTTTCCATGAACA